>SXVG01000076.1 GCA_005791685.1 Methylotenera sp.
GCCGTATTTTGGCTTTGAAATTCCGGCCGCGCCCGGTAAGTATTTTTCTGTTTGGCTGGATGCGCCCATAGGTTACATGGCCAGCTTTAAAAAACTCTGCGCCGACACTGGTTTGGACTTCGATGAATACTGGGCGAAAGACGCCAGCACTGAGTTGTACCATTTCATCGGCAAAGACATCCTCTATTTCCACGCTTTGTTTTGGCCGGCCACCTTGGAGTACAGCGGCTACCGTAAGCCGACGAAAATTTTTGCGCACGGATTTTTAACGGTGAATGGCGAGAAAATGAGCAAATCACGCGGCACCTTTATTACCGCGCGCAGTTATTTGCAGCACATTAAAAACCCAGAATACCTACGTTATTACTATGCGGCCAAGCTCAATAGCAGCATGGAAGACATCGATTTGAGTTTGGACGACTTTGTGGCGCGGGTTAACAGTGATTTGGTGGGCAAATACGTCAATATTGCCAGCCGTACCGCCGGTTTTATCAATAAGCAGTTTGCCGGTCAGTTGCAACCGTCTGGCAACAACCCAGTGGTGGCTGAGCTAAAAGCCAGTGCCGCCGATATTGCGGACGCGTATGAGGCCAGAGAGTACGGTAAGGCTGTGCGCGAAATCATGCGCCTGGCAGACTGTGCCAATGGCTTTGTGGCAGAAAAAGCGCCCTGGTTGATGGCCAAGCAAGCTGACCAAGCGCTGGCCTTGCAACAAGTGTGCTCCGATGCCTTGGAGTTATTCCGCTTACTCACGCTCTATTTAAAACCGGTGTTGCCTAAGTTGGCTTTTGAGGTGGAACAATTTCTCAATATAGAGCCACTCAGCTGGGCCAGTAGCGATACCGCATTAACGGCGGGACATACCATTCATACTTATGAGCACTTGATTACCCGCATAGACCCGCAATGGATACTCGCCATGACCGCCGCCAACAAAGAAAATTTAATCGCCACGCCCAGTGCCAAGCCCGACGCGACACCTGTACCAGCCGCCACACCAGGCGAATACATCAGCTTAGACGATTTCACCAAGGTGGATTTGCGCATTGCTAAAATTGTCCATGCGGAACACGTGGAAGGCGCGGAGAAGTTATTAAAACTCAGCCTAGACATAGGCGAGGATAAGCCACGTCAGGTGTTTGCCGGCATCAAAGCGGCCTACGATCCAGCGCAATTGGTGGGCCGTTTAACCTTGATGGTGGCTAATTTGGCGCCACGTAAAATGAAGTTTGGGCTCAGCGAAGGCATGGTGCTGGCCGCCAGCGATGAACATGGCGGGCCTTTTATCTTGAGCCCTGATGCCGGTGCGCAATTGGGCATGCGGGTCAAGTAAAGCCTGGGCGCTATTTGGCCTTTGTTTTTGCCGGCGGTGCTGGCATAGGCCTAATGGCGGCTTTGCTGGGCGGGGTTGGGTTGGTGACGGCTTTAGCCGGCACCACTATGCTTTTATTGGCCACGGCGGCAGGTTTGCTGGACGGGGCTGCGCTGGGCTTGTTGGGCTTGCTGGGCTTGCTGGGCAGCACTTTATTGGGCACGGGCGCTTTAATCAGCGTGGCAGGCTTGAGCTTGGCTTTAGCGGGCGCCTTAGTTGTTGCCGGCTGGCTCGCTGCGACAGCATCAATCACGATGTCTTTACGGGCATTTCTTAAGGTGACCGGGCCTATGCCGTCGACCTTGGTCAGCTCGTCTACGCTTTTAAAACCACCTTTTTTCTTGCGGTAATCGATAATCGCCAGTGCTTTTACTGGGCCTATGCCAGGCAGGCTTTCTAATTCTGCTTGGCTGGCGGTGTTGATGTTGACCGCCGCGTAGGCGCTGAAATTTAAGCATAAACAGCTTAATAATACGAACAAGATGATTTTCATTTTGACACCCCCCACTGGTTAAATTAACGGCAATAAGGCGTGACGCAAGCTGCGTCTAGCCCATTATCATACGCTTAAATTAAGTGTGGGGCGGGAGATTTCTTGCTGTTATTTCAATTACTTAGATTTTATTTTAGGCACATTCGGCGTGTATGGCGGTGAGCGCCTTGAGTGGGTCAGCCGCTTGGGTGATCGGTCGGCCTATGACTAAGTAATGGGCGCCATTACGCAAAGCTTGGGCGGGGGTCACGATGCGTGACTGATCGTCTAGGCTGGCGCCAGCTGGGCGTATGCCTGGCGTGACCAAGCAAAAATTGTTGCCTAATTCGTGGCGCAACACGGGGGCTTCTTGGGCGGAGCAAACCACGCCATTTAAACCCGCTTGTTGGCTGAGTTTGGCCAAATTAAGCACGTGGCTGGCTAAATCTGTGTTTATGCCTACTTGACTTAAATTGGCTTGGTTCATGCTGGTGAGTACCGTGACGGCAATGAGTAAGGGCTGGTTTGCACTGGCGCTTACCGCGGCTTGTGCCGCTTGCATCATTTCTAGGCCGCCACTGGCGTGCACATTGAGCATCCATACGCCTAAATTGCCGGCAGCCTGGCAGGCCTTGGCTACGGTGTTAGGAATGTCATGGAATTTCAAATCTAAAAATACCGCAAAATCCGCCTTGACCAATTGTTCGACCAATTGCGGGCCGGCCGCGGTAAACAATTCTTTGCCCACTTTAAGGCGGCACAAGCTGGGGTCTAATTGGCGCACCAAGTTAAGGGCGCTGGCAGCGTCGGCATAATCAAGTGCCACGATGATTTTTGGGTCGTTGGTGCCGTGCTTGTGCTGAGTGAGGGTCATTTTAACTTTGCTTTAAACGTGGGTGGGTTCTGCCGGCAGCGATTCCCAAGCGTTGCAGGCCGGGCATTGCCAATGGTGGTATTTGGCTTTAAAGCCACATTGTTCGCAGTGGTAGGTGGTTCGGTTGCCTATGGCATGGCGTACCGCTTGCTGCATGAGTTGGGTGTCTTGAGACTGTGCTTTTTTCGGGCTGAGGCCTTCTAAAATAGTCCGCGCTTGCAATAATTGATCCAAGGTGTTTAGACTGGGCTTTTTGATCAATTCGTTGCGGGCTAGTTTGGCGGCCTGGTCCGCCCCTTGTTCGGTTAAGGTGGCATCAAACAGCACCTTAAGCAAGGACGGCAGTTGGTAGGTTTGTAAATAACTTTGTAGCAAGCTTAGGCCATCCGGCATTTTCCCTAAGGCTTGGTAAGCATGCAGTAATTTAGGCGCGATTAAGCCTAGGTATTCCGGCTTTTGGAATTCGATGCGTTTCCAGTTGGCAATGGCGGCTTTATAGGCTAAATCTTCCATTTGCATGTCACCCAATAGCACATTGGCGCGCACGCAATTTTTATTGGCGCTCAGGGCGTCCTCAAGGGCCAATTTAGCTTGGCGTATGTCGTTGGCCAGTTTAAATTGCACGGCCAGTTCGCAGTGGTAATGGGCAATTTCGGTACGGAAAGGCACGCCAGACAAACGTTCTAATTCGGTGGCGGCTTTAATGGCCCGTTCCCACTCGCGTTCGCCCACGTAAATTTCCAGCAGGGCACGTAGGGCTGGCTGCCTATACCTATCGTCATCTAAAGAGGCAAATAATTCTTCGGCCCGATCAAGCAAGCCGGCTTTTAAATAGTCTTGTGCCAATTCGGCCGTCACCGCCAATTTTTGTTGCGGTTCCAGGGCTTTTTTTTCCAGCAAATTAAGGTGCAGATGGATGGCTCGGTCGACTTCGCCGCGTTTTCTAAACAAGCTGCCCAAGGCAAAATGCAGTTCCAAGGATTCGGTGTTGGCTTGCACGGCTTCACTGAACGCTTCTATGGCTTTGTCTTGCTGGTTGGTGATGAGGAAATTCAAGCCTTTGAAGTAAGCGGCCGGCAGGGCGGTGGATTCAGCCAGCAATTGCTTTAGGTCTATTCTGGCGGCTAACCAGCCTAAGCTAAAAAACAGCGGTAAGACCAATAACCACCAGAATTCAAATTCCATGGGGAGTCTCTTTGCAATAAGCTTGGGCTTTAGTCGCTTTCATAGGAGTGCATTTTAACTTAATTTTAAAATGAAGTAAGCGTTAATGCGCTGAGGCATAAAAAACGGCAGCGATTTCGCTGCCGTTTTTTAGCCAGTGGTCACTGGATGTTGTATACGCTCGCTGATGTGGGCTTGAGGGCTTTAAATTAAATCAACGCGCTCACGCAACTCTTTGCCTGCTTTAAAGTGCGGTACGTGCTTTTCGGGCACTTGCACTTTGCTGCCGGTTTTTGGGTTGCGACCCAAACGTGGCGGCCGGTAGTTTAAACTAAAGCTACCAAAGCCCCGTATTTCGATGCGTTCGCCCGCGGCAAGATTGTCAGACATCGCATCTAAAATTGCTTTTACTGACAGTTCCGCGTCTTTTACAACCAATTGCGGAAACCGTTCCGCAAGCAGCGTAATTAGTTCAGATTTAGTCATGCTTATGGCCTTTATCTTGTCACTAACTGCGCTTATTTCTTGCTATCTAATTTTGCTTTTAATAAAGCACCAAGGTTGGTTGTGCCGGCAGAGGCGCTATCATCCGCCACTTTAGCTGCCACGTCTTTGGTTTTAGCGGATTTGGCTTTAGGTTTGGCTTCCGATTTATCGTCGCTGCTGCTGGCGCCCGATGGGTCGGCAACCAGTTGTTTAACGCCTAATGAGATGCGCTCTTTTTCTACGTCTATGGCCAAGATAACCGCTTGTAATTCATCGCCTTTTTTGAAGTTGCGGATGGCTTCTTCACCGGTTTGTGACCAAGACAAGTCTGAAAGATGCACTAAGCCATCGATGCCACCTGGCAAACCAATGAACACACCGAAGTCGGTGATGGATTTGATTTGGCCGGATACTTTGTCGCCTTTGGCGTGGGTGGCTGAGAAATCATCCCATGGATTGGCTTGGCATTGTTTCATGCCTAAAGATAGACGACGACGTGCTTCATCTATTTCTAAGATCATCACTTCCACTTCATCGCCCAATTGAGCCAATTTGCCTGGGTGGATATTTTTGTTGGTCCAGTCCATTTCTGACACGTGCACCAAGCCTTCTATGCCTGGTTCGATTTCAACAAACGCACCGTAGTCAGTCAAGTTGGACACTTTGCCGAATAGGCGAGTGCTGACTGGGTAGCGGCGTGTTAGGGCAATCCATGGATCGTCGCCTAATTGTTTGATGCCCAATGAAACGCGGTTTTTCTCTTGATCAAATTTCAAGATTTTCGCTTCCACTTCTTCACCCACGGTCAATACTTCAGATGGGTGTTTAACACGACGCCATGCTAAGTCGGTAATGTGTAGCAAGCCATCAATGCCGCCTAAATCAACGAATGCACCGTAATCGGTGATGTTTTTAACGATGCCTTTAACCACTGAGCCTTCGGCCAATGAGCCCATTAAAGCTTCACGGTCTGCACCGGCGCTAACTTCCATCACAGCGCGGCGTGAAACCACGATGTTGTTACGTTTGCGGTCAATTTTAATGACTTTTAAATCACATTCTTTGTTTTCAAATGGGGTGGTGTCTTTTACTGGGCGCACGTCTACCAATGAACCTGGTAGGAAAGCCATGATGCCATTCACAGAAACGCGTAAACCGCCTTTGACTTTACCGCTGACAAAACCTTTGATGATGCGGCCTTCGTTCATGGCATCTTCTAAGTCTAACCATGTTTCCATGCGTTTTGCTTTTTCGCGCGATAGCAAGGTTGAGCCAAAACCGTCTTCCAGTTTTTCGATCAACACTTTTACAAAGTCACCCACTTTAACGTCAAGTTCGCCTTGATCATTATGGAATTCAGCAGCAGCGATGACGCTTTCTGATTTTAGACCGGCGTTAACAATAACGTGGTCGCTATCAACAGAGATTACCTCGGCGGTGATTACTTCACCGGAGCGCATTTCTTGATGGATTAAGCTTTCTTCAAAAAGCGCGGCAAAAGATTCCATTGAAGAAGAAGTAGATTTAGAAGTAGAAGCCATTAAATAAAAGTACCTAAAAGTAATCCCACCTAGCAGTGGGGTAGTTAATAAAACTGCGGATTAATGTAATGCGCAGGCGAAAAAAATATCACTAAATTTGAAAGAATAGGATTATAACTAAAACATTGAAAAATAAAAGACTATTTACACAATTTAAGCGGAAAATTATATAAAACGTTGATAATTTCCCAATACTCGGTCTACCGCTTCTGCTATGCCTAGGTGATCGGTTTCCAACAAGATGGCATCCTCTGCCATAATCAATGGTGCGCTGGCACGGTTTTTATCCCTAGCATCGCGCTCCAATAAGTCCTCTAATATAGCTTGGTAGTCAGCCGCTTGCTGTTTGGACAGCAATTGCTGATAGCGGCGCTGGGCGCGCACTTCGGTGCTGGCGCTTAAGAAGATTTTTAAAACGGCATCGGGAAAAATAACCGTGCCCATGTCGCGGCCGTCGGCCACCAAGCCTGGGGCTTGTCGAAAGTTATGTTGTAAGCTGCTTAACACACTACGCAAGGCTTGGTGCACGGCCACTTGTGAGGCGCCTTTGCCCATGGCCTCGCTGCGTATGGCCTCCGAGACGTCCATGCCATTTAGCCACACTTGCTCTTCTTCAAAGCGTATGTGCAGATTGTTTGCGCACTGGGCCACCGCCTCTGCATCTGACCAAGCGATACCTGCTTGCTGGCAAGCCAACGCCACGATGCGGTACAAGGCGCCGGAGTCTAAATAGTGGTAGCCTAGTTGCGCCGCTACCCGTTGCGCTACCGTGCCTTTACCGGAAGCGGAGGGGCCATCAATGGCAATGAC
>SXVG01000077.1 GCA_005791685.1 Methylotenera sp.
AGCGCACCCGGATTGCTCACAACCGGCGGCAATGCCTTTGATCACTTGTGCGGCCGTGCCCACTTCCAATTTGCCGCAGGCAAAGTAATCAAGGAAAAATAGAGGTTCAGCGCCTTGCACCAAAATATCGTTAACACTCATGGCCACCAAAAGGATAAAACGTCTTCACGGGCTAGAAAAATCGGGTTATCGTTCATGCAATAGACGCAGCGAAAATCGCACCTATCGGTAATCGACAGGCGCAAATAATTCACTTGGCGACCAAAACGGTCTATCAATCTGTTAGAAGTTGAGGCAAAGAGCGGCATGGGAAATTAAAAAGTGTACAAGGCCGTGAGCCAAATAATTTCTTTGTCGCCTTTGGTGACCGCGGCGCCTGGAGTTGTGCCGTAGACATCCGACTCGCTGAATTTAGCGTATTCCAACTTGGCATTTAATTTAGCATGAACTGGGTAACTCACACTGGCATCAAACTCGTGGCCGTATTTATCACCCAAACCGCCAGCACTTGTACTGGCAAACGGTTTATCCGATTCAATCACATGGTACTCGGCATACAATTTAATTTTTTCTATGTTACCGGCCACACTGACGAAAGTGTCTTTTATGCCTTGCCGTGGCGTCACTAAAAAGACATCGGCCCAACCTTGAAATAAATGATTGGTGCCTAACGGCGTTTGAAAAGCATAGCGCCCGCCATTGCTAGACAGCATCTCTTGATCAAACCGCACAGACCATGCGCCGTAAGCCACGCCTACACCCAATTTATAATAGTCGGCATCGATTAAGCTACTACCACCACGGTAATCATCTTGTTTGGCGTATTCTGCCGTGTAGAGCACCTTCCAATCTTGGCTGATTCCAGCCGATCCGTCTAAACGCAAGCCCAAGGTTTTATTGCTGGCATCGCCGCTGGTGCCCAAACCATTGCCAGCCTGGGCGGCGGTTGCGGATGTCACAGTGGCATCACCGTTATTTTGGCTCAAGTCAGCCACGTCTACCAAATAGCCGTACGCGATCAAATTGGTGCTAGGAGTAAGGCGGTATTTGGCATTGATCAGATCCATATTACCACTGCGTCTTGCCGTGTTAACTTGCCGCACTTTATCAAAATGAGCAGCAAAAAACTCCGTGTTTGGCAGGCTTTTATTCAACAAGGAAACACCATCAAACACCTGCATGTTTTGCCTAAAACCTATGTCGCCGATAAAGCGCACATTATCTAAATTCACTTGTTGTCGACCTAAACGTAGCTTGGTGTTTTTTACACCGGTCCAATCCACGTACACCTGATTAATACCGGTATAACCAGGGTCTACAATATTGGGATAAGTGCTTTTACCTGACTCAGATACATTGTCTCGTCTGTCGTTAAAGTCGTGATTGAACTCATGCACGTCGGTTAACTGCATCGCGACACTAACGTCATGTAAAGGTGCAGTTTGCCAACCGATTAAGCTGCGTAAGGTAAATGCGTGGGCTTCATTTGTCAAAGCCGTGGCGGCTTGATCGACGTGCTCGTAACGCAAACGGAAATTGGTCATGGGCTTGCCTTGCTGTATCGCCTCAAGCAAATTAACCGGCGCCGGCTTAGTGGCCTCTTCGGCCATAACAGGCAAGCTTATAGCGAGTAAACAAGCGGCAGCCAATGGCCTAATGTTAAATAAATGGGTCATGGTGTATTCTCGTTTTCTAAAGTTTGCGTTTACTACGAACAATTTGATACGGACGCCTAACATAGCCAAATGGTGCGCTCCAAACGTGTACCATACGGGTGAAAGGAAACACCAAAAATACCGTCATGCCGAAGAATAAATGGATTTTAAATACCGTATCTACGCCTGCTAGCAAGCTAGGATTGGGATGCAAATAAACGATGCTTTGCACCCAGTCTGCTAATGCAATCATGACGCTAGGATTGCCGTGGTTAGCGTGGCCTATGGACACCGGTATGGTCGACAAACCCAGCATCAAGGTGATGAGCAACCAGCTCAGTATAAATTTATCCGAGCCACGACTGGCAGCCGACACACGGGCATTAAACATGCGGCGCAGCCATAATATTATGCCGCCTACTAAACACATGCCGCCAAAAATAGATCCTGCCCAAATGGCCACCATTTGATGCGCCATGTCGCTGACACCCAGCCCGGTAAACACGCCATGCGGAGTCAAGAGCCCGACCGCATGACCGGCAAAAATTGCCAGTATGCCGACATGAAATAAATTGCTACCCAAGCGCATATTGGCTTTAGACAACAGCTGACTGGAGTCACTCTTCCACGTATATTGCTCACGGTCAAAGCGCTGCAAACTGCCCAACAAAAAAACCGTCAGGGCAATATAGGGGTACACGCCGTAAATAAAATTATGCAAATTCATGTTGTTCTCCTTAAAGGTCGCTTATTTAAGCGGCCAATTTAGTAAGCGTGGCGCGGTTGTCTATAATCGACAATAATGCGGCATAGGGGCTGCTGGCTTTTTGCAAGTTATCCGTCAGTATCGCCAACACTTTTTTAGCATCGGATAAAAATACTGTGGCCTCGTTATCGTCCAAATACGCGGCAAATTCCAAGATCAAAGGCAGGTAATCAGGTAACTCATTACTCACCACTTCCACGCCATAATCTTTATACAGCTCGCCTAAGTCAATTAAGGCTGGGCCACGATTTTTATCGTCACCAAACAAATGGTGGGTTAGATGCAAGCTGTGTTCTGCAGTCATATCAAAAGTTTGCACGTAATCGGTTTGCAACTCGGTTAAGGAACGACTTTGCAAATGCGTCAAGAATCCGTTCAAGGCAGCGCATTCCGCTTGGTCTATTTCTGTACTTTGCTCAATAAAGCCTTGCAGCTCAGGCAAGTGCGCCAGTAAATCCTGATCGGGATAATCCAATAAGGCCGATAATAATTTGTAAATTTGCATGCTTTTATTCCTTTAGGTTTTAGCTATTATTATCGCTAGCCGGTGCCAGCTCTTTAGGCTCCACCGTGTCTTTTCGGCGACGTGGAAATAAAGTGATTTTTGAAACGCCGTGCGAACTGTCGTTACCAAAGTTAAAGCCATTTTGACCCTGGAAGCCGAAGGAATCGTCCAAGGTTTCTTCGGTATGGCCGGTTGGAATAACAAAACGGTCTTCGTAATTGGCGATAGCTAGGTAACGGTACATTTCCTTAGCCTGTTCCTCTGTGATGCCAGCAGCATCAATCGCCCGTGTATCTACCTGACCTTCCACATGGATAGAACGTTGGTAACTGCGCATGGCAATTAACTTGTTCAAGGCACTTTCTATAGGCTCGGTTTTACCTGCAGTGAGTAAATTCGCCAAATACTCCACCGGCAAGCGCATAGACCCTGCCAAGGGAATGGCTCCATCAGGGCCCACTGGCAAATTGCCTTGGTCAATTTGTGATTGCACCGGTGACAAAGGCGGCACGTACCAACCCATGGGCAAGGTGCGGAATTCAGGGTGCATAGGGAAGGCAATTTTCCAATCCATGGCCATTTTCCAAATCGGTGAATTGCGCGCTGCTGTTAGCCAATCCTCATTGATGCCTTCTAAGCGAGCGGCCTTAATGACTTCGGGATCGTTTGGGTCTAAGAATATACGGCGCTGCGCCTCGTACAAATCTTGTGTGTCTTCCATGCTGGCCAATTCTTCAATGCGGTCAGCGTCGTACAACATGATGCCGTTGTAGCGTATGCGGCCAACACACGATTCCGAACAAACCGTAGGCATGCCCGATTCCACCCGTGGGTAGCAGCCTATGCACTTCTCGGCTTTACCAGACTCCCAGTTATAAAATACTTTTTTGTATGGGCAAGAACTGACGCACATACGCCAACCGCGGCATTTATCTTGATCCACCAAGACA
>SXVG01000078.1 GCA_005791685.1 Methylotenera sp.
CACCGGCAAGGGCAACGACCAAGTGCGTTTTGAGCTGGGTGTCTATGCCTTAAACCCCAACATCCAAATCATCGCGCCTTGGCGTGAATGGGATTTATTGAGCCGTGAAAAATTGATGGCTTACGCAGAAAAGCATGGCATACCGGTGGACATGAAGCACAAACAAGGCGGTAGCCCTTACAGCATGGATGCTAACTTATTGCACATTTCTTACGAAGGCCGTCACTTAGAAGACCCGGCGGCAGAAGCGGAAGAGTCCATGTGGCGTTGGAGCGTTAGCCCAGAAAAAGCACCGGATGCGGCTGAATATTTAGACATAGCCTACGTTAATGGCGATCCGGTCAGTTTAAATGGCGAAGCCATGAAGCCGCACGAGCTGTTGGCCCATTTAAATGCCCTCGGTGGCAAACACGGCATAGGCCGCCTAGACCTAGTGGAAAACCGTTACGTGGGCATGAAGTCGCGTGGTTGTTATGAAACGCCGGGCGGCACTATTTTATTAAAAGCGCACCGCGCCATCGAATCCATCACGCTGGATCGCGAAGTGGCGCACTTAAAAGACGACTTGATGCCGCGCTACGCCAGCATGATTTATAACGGTTATTGGTGGAGTCCGGAGCGCATTGCCTTGCAAACGCTGATAGACCATACGCAAACCGTGGTGAACGGTTGGGTGCGCGTTAAATTGTACAAAGGCAACGTCATCGTGACCGGTCGCGACAGTCAAACCAATTCCTTATTTGATTCTAGCATTGCTACCTTTGAAGACGATAAAGGCGCTTACGATCAAAAAGACGCCGGCGGCTTCATCAAATTAAACGCCTTACGCTTACGCATAGCGGCTAATTTAAAGCATAAACAGAAATAATTCGGGCAAACCCTATGGCGCTTGTGCTTCGTGGCCAAAACGATAGCGCAGGCGCTTTTTTACAAAGCGCAAAAGGGGACACACGGCATGTCTTTTAAGCACATCGTTTCGCGAGACAACCCGGTTTTTAAGCAGCTAAAAAGGTTGGCCGATAATGCTAGGGAAAGACGGGAGGCAGGGCAAACCTTGCTGGACGGTGTGCACCTCATAGCGGCTTATTTAGACCGCTTTGGCGAGCCTGCCATGTTGATCATACCGGAAGGGCAAAGCAGCGTGGAGGCGACCGGTTTGATTCAAGCGCTGGAACACGTCAATACGGTGATGCTACCGACCTTAATGTTTGCCGAGTTGACCCCGGTGGCCAGTGCCACCGGCATCTTGGCGCTGGTCAAAATCCCGCAAATAGATTTACCCAGCACGCCTGGCTTTGTTTTGCTGTTGGAAGACATACAAGACCCGGGTAATTTGGGCAGCATGTTGCGTACGGCCGCGGCAGCGGGGGTTGAGGCGGTGTATTTAAGCAGTAGCTGCACCGATCCTTGGTCACCCAAGGCCTTGCGTGGCGGACAGGGCGCGCAATTCGTTGTGGCCATACAGACGCGCGCTGATTTGATCGCCGAGTTGGCTGGGTTTGCTGGAATGAGTTACGCAACCGCCATGGACGGCGAGTCTTTGTATGCTCAAGATTTGCGCGGCGCGTGTGCCTTTGTGTTTGGCAATGAGGGGGCAGGCTTACGTAAACAGACCATGGCGGCCGCTGCTAAGCGCATTACCATCCCCATGGCGCAAAGCCCACTGGGCCGGGTGGAATCCCTAAACGCGGCTGCTGCCGCGGCGGTGTGTTTATTTGAACGTAAGCGGCAAACAAGCCAGTCTTAATGGACTTCAGGCGAGCCCGGGGCGGCCGCTGGCGTCATTAATAATTGCGCGGCGTCGATTTTGTCGAACGCGTAATGGCTGTTACAAAAATCGCAATTCACTTCTATCTGGCCTTGCTCGACAAGGATGCTGTCCAATTCTTCATTGCCTAACATGCGCAGCATATTGGCCACGCTATTGCGGCTGCAAGCGCAATAAAATTGCGTGTTGCTGGCATTAAAAAGCCGCACATCTTCCTCATGAAACAGACGCGTGAGTAGAATTTCTGCGGGCAAGTTTAAGAGTTCGTCGTCCGTCACCGTGCTGGCCAAATGGCCGACACGGTTCCACACGTCGCTGTCGGTCTGCACGGTGGTCTGATTCATGGTGTCGGGTAGTTTTTGCAGCAACATGCCGGCCGCCGATTCACCGTCGCAACATAGCCAAATGCGTGTGTCGATTTGTTCTGAGCGCAACATGTAGTTTTCCAGCAGGGCGCTGACACTGTTCCCTTCTAAGGGCACGATGCCCTGGTAGGTTTGTGTGCCGTCTTGTGGGTCCAAGGTGATGATGCATTGACCTTGGCTTATCAGGTCAAACAAATCGGCCTGATCGCTTATTTCGCCTGTCCATTTAGCCGTGGCGCGCATTTTGAGCGGGGCATCGCCATCGGTCGTGCATTCCACTACCAATAGCTTCAATACGCCTTTGCTTTGAATTTGCAAAATGAGGCTGCCGTTCATTTTTAAGGTGGCGCTGAGCAATGCGCTGGCGGCCATGAGTTCGCCTAAAGAGCGCTTTAAGCCGGCCGGCAGGTTTTGTTTATTCAGGGCGAATTGTAGGGTGTGGCTTAAGTTGACTAGGTTGCCGCGTACCGGCGTATTCTCAAACACAAAGCGTTGCAAGGAGTCTTGATCTTTTTTCATGCCGCTAGTTTAACATTGGCCCCAGCGATTACAAAAAGAAAGGCTGCTGTATGCTTGTTATTGTTCATAAGGCGGGATATGCCAACTGTGCAATTGCCGGCCTAGCAATACCAGTTGGCAATGCAAGCGATCCACGCCACGGGCGCTCACGTCGAATTCGTAAGTGCGTAAAAATTGCACCTGACCACGGCTGTTGCGCGCCAAGCGCAGCTTGCTGCAAGCCACCGTTTCATCCAGCAATTGCAAGCGCAAGCGTGCCGCCAGTTCCGTCCCAAGCAAGGTGGCGCGTTCACGTTTAGCTAGGCTATCCAGCCAAAACCAAGCCGCTACTAGCAATATCAACATCAGTATTAATTCCATGGCGGTGCTACGCATTCACTTTAAAAATCGATGAAGCCAGCAGTATGTGGGGAGGCGCGGCGATTGTAAAGCTTGAGTCAGTTAAGCCATCCGGCACTGTTTTTGTGCCACGCCATAATGGACGCACTGTTTGGGTGCATAAAATGGCTATGTGCTCAGGGATAGGCCTTGCAAAACAAACACTTGAACAATGGCACGTTATTTGCTTATTATATTTCGTATAAAAATTACGGAGAGCAGTGAATATGGAAGGCTTAGTTTCAGCAAGCGATGTGTTATTTGTTTTATTAGGCGCCATTATGGTGCTGGCCATGCATGCCGGGTTTGCTTTTTTGGAAGTCGGTACCGTGCGTAAAAAAAATCAAGTCAATGCCTTGGTTAAAATCATGGTGGATTTTTCGGTGTCCACCATCGCTTATTTCTTTATAGGCTACAGCATAGCTTACGGCGTTAATTTCTTTAGCGGCGCCGAGGTGTTGGCGGCCAAAAATGGCTACGATTTGGTTAAATTCTTTTTCTTGTTGACGTTTGCCGCGGCGATTCCGGCCATCGTTTCCGGTGGCATAGCTGAACGCGCTAAATTCAATCCGCAATTGGCGGCGACCTTTGCCTTGGTGGGTTTTGTCTACCCCTTCTTTGAAGGCATAGCTTGGAACAATCACTATGGTTTTCAAGATTGGCTAAACGTCAGCTACGGCGCTAAATTCCATGACTTTGCCGGTTCGGTGGTGGTGCATGCCATGGGCGGTTGGATAGCCTTGGCGGCCGTGATGTTATTGGGTGCGCGCCATGGTCGTTACAGTAAAGACGGGCGTTTGCATGCCTACCCACCGTCCAACATCCCATTTTTAGCCCTAGGCGCATGGATACTGACCGTGGGTTGGTTTGGCTTTAATGTGATGTCTGCGCAAGCCATACAAGGCATTTCTGGCTTGGTGGCGGTCAACTCTTTAATGGCTTTGGTGGGCGGCACCTTGGCCGCTTTAATGGTAGGCAAAAATGACCCGGGCTTTGTCCACAACGGCCCTTTGGCTGGCTTGGTGGCGGTGTGTGCCGGTTCGGATGTGATGCATCCATTGGGCGCTTTAGCCACCGGGCTGGTGGCCGGCGCCTTGTTCGTCTGGGCATTTAATTTAACGCAAAATCGTTTGAAAATTGACGACGTCTTAGGCGTGTGGCCTTTGCATGGCTTGTGTGGCGCTTGGGGTGGCATCGCCGCCGGTATTTTTGGCGCAAGCGCACTGGGTGGCTTGGGCGGCATCAGCTTTATGTCGCAATTGCTAGGCACGGGCTTGGGCGTGTTGATTGCATTGCTTGGTGGTGCTTTGGTCTATGGCGTATTAAAACTGCTGGTGGGCATACGCTTGAGTCAAGAAGAAGAGTTTGATGGTGCGGATTTGACCGTGCACAAAATAGGCTCGTCCGCCGACGATTGATGGTTTAGCCTAGGTGTTGTGCCAAGGCCCATTCGACGTGCTCGCGTAACAATGCGGAGTCGTCATGGGCTCTGGCCTGCAAGGCCCGGATGATTTCCGGGCTGGTCTTGGCGTTACCTAAGCCTACGGCGATATTGCGTAGCCATTGCTTGTAGCCTATGCGGTAAATTGCGCTACCGGCCAGTTTGCTGCTAAACATCGCTTCTGTCCAAGCAAAGCATTCGATGAGCGTGATGTCGTCCAAACCGTTCTTGATAGCAAAATCGGGCTCTAGACTGACTTCGGCAAATTTATTCCATGGGCAAAACAGTTGGCAGTCGTCGCAACCGTAGACGCGATTGCCTATCAAGGGCCTAAATTCCAATGGAATAGCGTTTTTTAGCTCTATGGTTAAATAGGAGATGCAGCGCCTAGCGTCCACTTGGTAAGGCGCGACGATGGCCTGGGTGGGGCATACGTCTATGCAGCTGCTGCAGCTGCCGCAATGGTTGCTGGCGGCTTCATCGGTAGGCAGGGGTAGGTTGGTGTAGATCTCGCCTAAGAAAAACCAAGAGCCATGGTCTTTATTAATCAGCAAAGTGTGCTTGCCGCGCCAACCCATGCCGGCTTTTTCCGCCAGCGCCACCTCCAATACCGGCGCACTGTCGCTAAACACCCGGTAGGCGTAATCGACCCGGTCCAATTCTTTCACGGCAGCGGCTATTTTTTCACTGAGTTTTTGCAGTTTGTGACGCATGACTTTGTGGTAATCGCGGGCCAGCGCATAGCGTGATATGAATGCTTTTGAGCTGTCCGCTAACACCGACTGGCTGGCCATGGCTTGGGCGGGCAGGTAATCCAAGCGCACGGAGATGACGCTGACGGTGTTCGGCACTAATTCTGCAGGACGGCTGCGTTTCACGCCGTGTTTTGCCATATAATCCATGTCACCATGAAAACCTTTAGC
>SXVG01000079.1 GCA_005791685.1 Methylotenera sp.
ATGCAATCGCTTAAGCTGGTTATCTTAGCGCCCATTATAAAGCCTAAGGCAACATAATGAGCCATTCTGGGGGTGCGACATATTGTCGCGCGACACTGTGTCACATTCCGTCCATGGCATTTATCGCATACCATACGCCCCTATCGGTATTTTTGGGCGGGTCGCATGCGTAAAATCAATCAGCTAGCCTGGCTACTAGGCGGACTTTTTTCTGTCAATTTGGCTTGGGCGGAGCACGATGTTAATCTGGATGAAGTCGAGGTGCGCGCACCTTTGATCGACAGCCGCATTTTTAAGCACCCGGCCACCGTCGAAACGTCCGATCGGCAACAAATCTCTGAAAACATCAATGCCGCTACCGTGGCGCAGACCTTGAAGTATTTACCCAGCATACAAGTGCGCGAACGGTTTATTGGTGACCGCAACGGCATCATTGCCACCCGTACCGCCGGTACCTTATCTAGCGCCCAAAGCATGCTGTATGCCGATGGCGTCTTGCTGTCCAACCTCTTGGGCAATTCTTTTGGCTACCCACCCAGATGGGGCTTAATCACCCCCGAAGAAGTGGAAAGCATCAGCATGATGTACGGGCCTTTTTCGGCGCTTTATGCCGGCAACTCCTTTGGTGGGGTCATGAGCTTGCACACGCGCATGCCACTGAAGTTTGAAAGCCATGCCACGCTGCAGACGTTTATGCAGGATTTCTCTTTATACGGCACCAAGGAACTTTACCAGGGGCAACATTTGACGGCCTCCTTTGGCAATAAGGTGAACGATTTTGCCTTTTGGCTGGGCGTGGATTACTTAGAAAATCAAGGCCAGCCCATGGGCTTTGCCACAAGGTCTCGGTCCAATCGCGAAACGGGGGGGGGTCCTCCAGCCGTGGGTGGGGTTCCAGTAACCGGCGCTTACCAAGATAAAGATAGCAGCAATGCCGATCGCATCGTGTTTGGCGCTAATAGCCAAGAGGATGTCAAACAGACCGACGTTAAATTTAAAGCCAGTTACGACCTCACGCCCCACATCAAAGCCGCTTACACCCTAGGCTTGTGGGATTTGCACAGCAACACCGATGTGCAAAGCTACATTAGCAATAGCAGTGGCGCCACCGTGTATAACAACCAGGTAAATTTTAATGGTAAGTATTACAATGTGGTCGGTTTGAACCCTGGTCGGGCCGAGGCCTTGCATATCATGCAGGCATTGGACATCAAATCCGACGGCAAGGGTTTTTTTGATTGGGAGCTCACCTTATCCGATTTTAATTACCAAAAAGACAACAACAGCAGCTCTACGGATCCAACAACAGCCACAACAGACCTGAACTTAGGCAACCCCTACATCACCCGCAGCGGCAAGGTGACGGACATGCACGGCACCGGTTGGCTGGCGTTTGAAGCGCGCGGCACCTTGCGCCCGGCTAATCACACGCTGGATATCGGTTACCATTTTGATCAATACGAATTGCGTAGCCATGTCTACGGCACCACGGATTGGTCTGTCGGCGTTAAGGGAGCATTGGCATCGGCTGCACAAGGCGACACCCGCACCCAAGCGCTGTATGTGCAAGATAAATGGCAATTGGACCCAAAATGGGCATTGACCGTAGGCGCTCGTGCCGAACATTGGCAAGCCAAGAATGGCTGGAATCAAACGTCGCCGAGTAACAGCGTAAGCTACGCCGACCGTTCGGATAATAAATTTTCCCCCAAGTTGTCTTTGAGCTTTGAACCACAACCCGCGTGGGGCTTTAGGGCGTCTTATGGCCAGGCTTACCGCTTTCCTACCGTGGCCGAGATGTTTCAATTGCTCACCGACGCCAGTTCAACTGACTACATGTCTAGTAATCTCGATTTAAAAGCAGAACAAGTTAGGGCAGGTGAATTGAGCACGGAGCGACGCTTTGATAAGGGTTTGTTACGCGTTAGCTTGTTTCACGAAGATAAATACGACGCCTTAATTTCACAGAAGGTGGATAAAGACAGCGCCATTCCATACAGTGATGGCATATGTAGCAATCCAAATGGCTGTAATTTTGTTGAAAATGTAGACCACATTCGTACGCGTGGCGTCGAAATGTCCAGTCAGTGGCAGGACGTGTTCGTGCATGGCTTGGACTTGCAAGGCAGCGCGACCTTTACCGATGCCGAGGTGTTGGCCAACGCGGGCGCACCGGCCACGGTAGGCAACAAGCCGACGCGCATACCCAAGCACATGTTTAAGTTGGTGACCACCTACCATCAGGGCCATCATTTGACTTACAGTCTGGCCGCTCGTTACAGCGGTAGGCAGTACACGACTTTAGCCAATACCGATGTCAATCCCGATACTTATGGCGGCGCCAGCAACTTTTTTGTGCTGGATGCCAAGGCCAATTATAAGTTTGCCGATCGATTCACTTTAAGCGTAGGCATGGATAACATCAATAATTGCAAATCGTATGTGGCTCACCCTTACCCGCATCGCACCGGTTATTTGCAGGCAAAGTTTGATTACTAATGGCCAAGGCATGGGCGGCTAAGTGCATTACAATGAGCGCTCAATACCCGTCATGATTTAATCGCTAAGGATCTGGGCCGTAAATGAAATTGTTAATTACCTTATTATTGGTTTGCACGCCTTTATGGGCGCATGAAGAACACACCAAATACCAAGCCGGTAGCTTGGCGGCCAGTGTGGCCTTGGATGCGCAAGGCGGGCTGTGGCGGGTGGCTGAAAAAGACGGGGTGATTTGGCTGGACGTCAGTCGCGATTTAGGCAAAACCTTTTCTAAAGCGCTGGCCGTGAATGCCGTGCCACAAAAGATAGGCGCGGATGGTGAGGCCAGACCTAAAATCAGCTTAGGTCCGCAAGGCCAGGTTTACCTTACTTGGACAGAGGCGCTGAAAAAACCGTTTGCCGGGTATATTTGGTTTGCACGGTCGCTGGATCAAGGTAAAAGTGTTGAAAAACCCTACATCGTCCATCAAGACCGCAGTGAAATCACCCATCGTTTTGATGCGCTGAACGTGGCTAAGGACGGCAGTTTGACCGTCACTTGGGTGGATAAGCGCGATTTAATTGCCGCCAAAGCGGCCGGCAAGCCTTATGATGGCGCGGCCATTTACTATGCGCGGTCTTTGGATAATGGCGCTAGTTTTTCAGCAGAGCAAAAGCTGGCCGACAGAAGTTGCGAATGCTGCCGCATTGCCATGACCAATAAACCGGATGGCACGCCGGTGGCCATGTGGCGCCATGTGTTTGCCGGCAGTGAACGTGATCACATGCTGGCAGAGATTCCGCGCAGTGCGGGGCAGCAAGCCGTTGTGAAGCGCGCCACTTTTGGCCGTTGGAAGATAGACGGTTGCCCACACCACGGGGCCGCTTTAGCCAGTGGCGGCGAGGGCAAAGATTGGTGGGGCTATCACATGGCTTGGTTTGACGGCGGGGCGGATGCCAGCGGCAAACAGGCCGGTTTGTATTACGCCCGCATGGATGGCGAGGCTTGGGCGTCGTCACCGGCCAAAAAATTTGCCGGCACAAAAAATCAGGCCGGGCATCCGGCCTTGTTAAGCGCGGGTGACAATGTCTACTTGGTGTGGCGCGAAACCGAGGCAAAAACCAATAGCATTATGGGCATGTACTCAGACGACGGCGGTCGCAATTGGGGCGCCGTTAAAGTGTTGGCGCAAACCGCAGACAAAGCCGATTACCCGCAGTTGTTGCTTAAGGATAAACAAGTTTACTTGGCCTGGAACACGTTGCGCGAAGGCTTGCGTTTGATCGCCTTATGATCCACCTTGACATGTATTAACGTTAGGCGTTACTATTTTACATGGCTATTAAGAGCTTCAAATGTTCAGATACGAAGAAGCTGTTTCAAGGCTATCGGGTCAGTCGTTGGATTTCAATTGAGCGCCCTGCGTTAAGAAAATTGGAACAGTTGGACTGGTCTTTAATTATCGATGACTTGAGAGCGCCTCCGGGTAATCGGCTTGAGGCTTTGAAAGGTTCGCGTAAAGGGCAGTACAGCATACGCATTAATGACCAATGGCGAATTTGTTTTGTGTGGGCCGTTGGTGGGCCGGAGAATGTTGAAATTGTGGATTATCACTAAAGGAAGGCACGATGAGAACAGTGATGCCTGTCTCACCTGGTGAGATGTTGGAAGAAGAGTTTTTAAAGCCTTTAGGCTTGACTAAATACCGCTTGGCTAAAGACATAGGGGTGCCACCACAGCGCATAGGCGATATTGTTGCGGGTAAAAGAGCCATTACCGCTGATACCGATCTTCGTTTAGCTAAGTATTTCGGGCTAAGTGATGGATGGTGGCTTCGTGGACAAGCTAATTATGACACGGCCATTGCTCGTGAAGCGTTAACGCAAGTTTTGGCTAGAATAGAGCCTTGTCAGTTGCAGGCAGCTTAAGCGATGCTTTAGTTACACCACACTTTACTGTCGTGACTGAGTGCCATCCAGATAGCCCAAGCGCTGGCTGCGCTTAACATAAGGCCGGCCAATCGCATGCCATAGGGTTCGACCACGCTGGATTTAAGTTTTAGCCAGGCCCAGGGCGCAAAAAACAAGGCGATGCCTGAGCCCAAGGCAAAGGCGGCCATGCTAAGCGCCCCGCCCAGCGGTTGACCGTTAAACGAGGCAATGATCAGCGCGGAATAAAGCAAACCGCACGGCATCAATGCCCACAGCATGCCCACATAAAAATAACCGCCGTTCAGCCGGCTCAGTTGCTTAACGTAATGCCAAATGTTGCGTCCGGCTTGGTCTACCCATATCGGTTGCCTGGCGTAAATCAGCAAAATCAGGCCCCAGAAAAACACCAAAACATGAAAGAAGGTCCACAAGGGATGCAATGCCGCGCTGTAGCTAGACAGCCAAGCTATGCTTTGGATGGCAAAGGTGGCGATGGCGCCCAATAAGGCGTAGCCGCACACGCGTCCTAAATGGTAGAGCCAAATCGCATGGGGTTTATCGGCGTCTTGGGTAAACGCCGTGCAGGCTGCGCCACACATGGCCACGCAATGCGGGCCACCGGCTAAGCCCATGACTAGGGCGCTGTATATAAGGGCTGTTTGCATATGGCTTTATTCGTGTGGGTGATTATTCTTGGTCTTCTTCAAAAATCCGCCGGCCTTCTTCTTCTATGTCTTCAAATTGGCCGCGGTAGACTGCCCACCATAAGCCGGCCAGCACCACCAAGGCTAACACGACGGATAAGGGGATGAGTACAAATAATATGTCCATGCTTAGGCCTCTAGGGGTTGGGTGCTTAGGGACGGCTTGCTAAATTGGCTCAAGCGCAAAGCGTTGAGCACTACCATCAAGGAGCTGCTGGCCATGCCCAAGCCAGCTTGCCAAGGGCTTAGCCAGCCGAAAAAAGCCAGCGGGATGCACACGGCATTGTAAATCACCGCCCAGGCGATGTTTTGTTTAATGATGCGCATGGTTTTTTTGGCGTGTTCAATCAGCGCTGGAATTTGCCCTATGTCACCGTTTAATAAGACGTAATCGGCATGCGCCAAGGCCAGCGGTACGCCTTTGCCCATGGCGATGGAAACGTGGGCGCTGGCTAGGATGGGCCCGTCGTTTAAGCCGTCGCCCACCATCAACACTTTTTTGCCTTGCTGTTTGAGGGACTGCAAGCGCAGTAATTTGTCATTCGGGCTGCAGGTCGCTTGAAACACGCTTATGCCTATGCTGTTGGCGGTGTTTTGTACGGTGTGCCATTGGTCGCCAGACAATAATTCCACTTGCAGGTGCGCCTGTTGTAAGGCTTTGATAGCCAAGGCGGCATGGCTTTTGATGGCTTCTTGTAAGTTAAAGGTGGCCAGCCAACCGTTGTCGTCAGCCAAGTAAACTTGTTGATAATGCGCGTCATTGCTGGCCAAATGCTGGGCTTGTAAGCCGCAGAACGCCGCCGACCCTAGTTTCAAGGACTGCTGATTTAGCTTGGCTTGCATGCCTAAGCCTATGTGCTCTTGCACGCAGGTCAGCTCGGGCATGAGCTGCTTTGTTTGTGGGTTTTGGCTGGCTTTGATCGCCACGGCCATGGCAATAGGGTGCATGGAATGCTGTGCCAGGGCGGATGCCATGGCTAGGGCCAGATCTTCGGATAAGCCCGCTTTAACGCTTAAGGATTTCAGCGCGATGTGGTTGTCGGTCAGCGTGCCGGTTTTATCAAAAATCACCGTGTCGATTTGCGCCATGCTTTCTATGGCTTGCAAATGCCGAATCAAAATGCCACGCTTCACAAAGGCGCTGGCGCTGGCCAGCATGGCGGCTGGGGTGGCGAGCGATAGGGCACACGGGCAGGTGACAATTAATACCGCTGCCGCCGTCATTAAGGCTAGCCCATGGCCTTGATCCCACAACAACACGGCCGAGACGACGGCGCTAACTAAGATAAACAATAGAAAGGGCCTGGCCACGCGGTCGGCTAATTGCGATAGTCTGGGTTTTTCTATGGCAGCTTGGTTGATAAGTTGCACGATTTGCCCGTACTGCGTGGACTCGCCCAGGGTATCTAAGCGCATGTTGACGGTGGCGCCGAGGTTGTAGCTGCCGGCCACGACGCTGTCGCCTTGGTTTTTGTGGATGGGCGTGGATTCGCCGGTTAACAAGGATTCGTCTACTTTGCTTGGGCCCGATAGCAATAAGCCGTCTGCCGGAAAGGCTTCGCCGGTATGGACCCGCACCATGTCGCCCACGCTTAATTGGCTATTGAGCACGCGCGTGTAGCTGCCGTCGGCATTTTGCCGTTCGGTATTTTCTGGGATGCGGCTGACCAAGGCTTCCATGGCCCCCAGTGTTTTGCTGTGCAATTTTACTTCTATCAAACGCGCCGACAATAAAAAGAACACGAACATGGTTAAGGAATCAAAATACACCACGTGGCCCCACCAACCGCTGGGGTCAAAGGTGGCCGCCGAGCTGACGATAAAGGTAATGGCTAGACCTGAGGCTACCGGCAAGTCCATGCTGATTTGTCTGTGTTTTAAATCGCGCCAGGCGTTGCTAAAAAATGAACGGCTGGAGAACAGCATGACCGGCAAACTCAATAGCCATGCCGCCCAGTTCAGCAATAGATTGATGTCGGGTGCTATGTCGCCGGCCTTGGTGAAGTAGCTGGGGCTGGCATACATCATGACTTGCATCATGCAAAAGCCGGCCACCAACCAGCGCCAAAAAGCGTCACGATTTTTAGCGCTGGCATTGAGCTGGCTCTCATTGTGCGAGGCCGGGTTGGCGCTGTAACCCAGTTTTTGGATGGCGGCCAATATGCTGGACGGTAGGGTTAATTCCGGTGACCAGATCACCACTGCGCGTTTTTTGGACATGCTCACGCGCACACTGACGATGCCGGGTAAGTCGCTTAAGCCACGCTCTATGATGCCCGAGCAGGCCGCGCAACGTAAATCATCCAGCAACAGGCTAGATTGCACCAAGGGAAGCTTGTCGTCACCCACAGGCTGACTAAAGCGTAGCCATTGCTCTGGGCTGTCTAAAATGCACCAGGCCGGGTTGGCTTTAGTGTCGTCTGTATTGAAGTGGTTGGCTAGCAAAAAAATGATTCCATGGAGTTGGCGCATGTCACCAGCTAAAGGTCTGCCATGACTCGCTGTCTGCGCCTTAATCTGGCCTTATTTCTAGCAGTAATTATATATTGAAAATTCACCAATCAGTCCCATAGTAAGCTCATATCAACCTAAATGGAGTGAAGCATGCGCTTTGATAAATTAACCACTAAGTTTCAGCAAGCACTCAATGACGCACAAAGTTTGGCCGTGGCCAATGACAGCCCGACCATAGAATCCTTGCATTTATTGGATGCTTTAATTAAACAAGAAGACGGCGGCAGCAATTCTTTGTTGGCCCACGCTGGGGTGCATTTGGCACCGCTTAAAAGTGCGCTGGCCAGTGCGATTAATCATTTGCCTAAGAGCTCGGACAGTAGCGGCGAGGTGGCCATATCACGTGACCTGAATAATTTACTGAATGTGACCGATAAGCTGGCTTTAAAACGCGGCGATGGCTTTATTGCCAGCGAGATGTTTTTATTGGCCTTGTTGGATGACAAGGGCGCGGCCGGCAAATTGTTAAAAGCCCATGGCTTGGCTAAAGCCGCTTTGGAGTCGGCCATTAATGCCGTGCGTGGTGGTGAGCAAGTGCATAGCTCGGACGCCGAGTCCAATCGTGAATCCTTGAAAAAGTACACGGTGGATATGACCGAGCGGGCGGCATTGGGTAAGCTGGACCCGGTCATAGGCCGTGACGATGAAATTCGCCGCGTGATACAAGTCTTGATGCGCCGCACAAAAAACAACCCGGTGTTAATCGGGGAACCTGGCGTTGGTAAAACCGCCATTTTTGAGGGCTTGGCCCAGCGCATTGTGAATGGCGAAGTGCCGGACAGCCTCAAAGGCAAAAAAGTCTTGTCCCTAGACATGGCAGCCTTGTTGGCCGGGGCTAAGTACCGGGGTGATTTTGAGGAGCGCTTAAAATCGGTACTGAAGGAATTGTCGCAAGACGAAGGCCTGACCATTTTATTCATCGATGAAATTCATACCATGGTCGGCGCCGGTAAAGCCGAAGGCGCGATGGACGC
>SXVG01000080.1 GCA_005791685.1 Methylotenera sp.
CGTCGGCCTTTAGGCCGACAAATAAGCCGCCCCAAGTCAGGCGTGGGGATGTTAATCCAGCAATAAAATTTCAGTTTACAGATTCTGTTTTACAGAATATCATAAGCCATGATACATTCCTTTGCCTGTCCAGACACGGAGGCGTTATTTAATAGCCACCTGTCTCGCCGCTTTAAGAATATTGAGCGTGTCGCGAGGCGCAAGTTGCTTCAGTTGCATGCGGCGACGGTTTTGCAGAGTTTGCGCGTGCCACCTGGCAACCAATTGGAGTTGCTTCATGGTAATCGGGATGGCCAACACAGCCTGCGCATCAATGACCAGTGGCGCTTATGCTTTATATGGAAGGAAGACGGCGCCCACCAAGTAGAAATTGTGGATTACCACTAGGAGTTAATGAAAATGACGGTATTGTTAGATGAAATACACCCAGGCGAAATTCTGCTTGAGGAATTTATGAAGCCCATGGGCATCACTGGGCGGCAGTTAGCCTCGGACATTGATGTTTCCCCGAGTCGTATTAGCGAAATTGTGAACGGCACGCGCCCAATCTCGGCAGATACGGCATTACGTTTAGGTCTATTCTTCTCGATGGAGCCGCGCTTTTGGCTGAATTTGCAGGCTGAGTACGATCTGCGCATGATGAAGCGTCACATGGAGGCCAAGATCGCCCCTAGGATACGTGTCCATCAAATGGCGGCTTAGAGAGTAATGATGCATACAACTAATTTGCGTAAAATCGGCGGATCAGTCATGCTCGCGGTGCCGCCAGCCATTCTTGATCTGTTGCATCTCTCGGTCGGTGCGGCGGTAGGATTGACTGTTGATCGTGGTCGACTGGTTGTGGAACCCACCATCCGACCTAGATACAGTCTCGATGAATTGCTGGCAAGGTGTGATGCAACGGCAGCTGTCTCAAGCGAGGATAGCCAATGGTTGAGTACTGCACCTGTTGGGAATGAGGTTCTTTAGTGGAGCGTGGGGACATATATTTGGTCTCACTGGATACCGCATTGGGTCATGAAGAGCAGGAGCACGTTCAGCATTTCTAAGCCTCAGTCATTGCACCGCAAGGGCATTTCTGTCATTCCCGCATAAGCGGGAATCCATTTTAAAATCTTCACCACAGAGAAAATCCAAAACCATTTTGACGCAGATAAACGCCGATCAAAAACTTTCACCACAGAGACACAAAGACACAGAGAAAACCTAAAAACAAGGTAAGGTTGGGAGTTATCCCGACAACAAGCATCATCGCTAAAGTTAAAATAAAAAAGCCAGCACGCGTGCTGGCTTTTTTATTGCTTAAATGAAAGCGGGTCAGGTTTACTGGGCTTTTACTTCTTCCACCATTTCATCCATGCTGATGTGGCGTACGTCTTTGCCTTTCACCATGTACACCACGTATTCCGAAATGTTTTTGGCGTGGTCGCCGATGCGCTCTATCGCCTTGGCGAGAAACAAGACTTCCAATGACATGGAAATCGTGCGCGGGTCTTCCAGCATGAAGGTGATGAGGTGGCGTATGGACAGTTGGTAATGTTCGTCCAGTTGTTGATCCATTTCGGCAATTTCCAGCACTTTGGAAGAATCTGAGCGAGCAAAGGCATCGAGTGCCATGTGTAACATTTCACGTGCCATGTTGGCCATGGTTTTGATCTCAGCAAAACGTGGCGTCCACATGCGATCGGTTTCTATGGTTTTTTGTGAGAAGCGGGCAATTTTAGTGGCTTCATCGCCTATGCGCTCTAAATCGGTAATGGTTTTGATCATCATCAATATCATGCGTAAATCACTGGCGGCCGGTTGCCTGCGGGCGATGATGTGGCTGCAATCTTCATCCACTTGCACTTCCAGCGCATTGACCTCATGGTCTTTATTAATGACGCTTTCAGCCAAGTTGGTGTTGGATTTGGTGAGTGATTCTAGGGCGTCCAGAATTTGTTGCTCCACCAAGCTGCCCATTTCAAGCACCTTGGCGCGTACCGCTTCGAGTTCAGCATCGTACTGTTTGTATATGTGTTCAGATGGCATGAGTTGTCCTTATAAAATTCTTTTGCTAGCGGGCGTTAACGAATTAACCAAATTTACCGGTAATGTAGTCTTCCGTTTCTTTACGTACTGGGCGGGTGAAGATGGTATCGGTATCGCCGTATTCCATCATTTCACCTAAATACATATAAGCCGTGTAATCAGAAATACGCGCCGCTTGTTGCATATTATGCGTCACCACCAATATGGTCAATTTACCACGTAATTCGTTCATCAGTTCTTCAATGTTGGCCGTGGCAATCGGATCCAGTGCCGAGGTGGGCTCGTCAAACAGCATGATTTCTGGGTCGGTCGCCAAGGCGCGGGCGATGCATAAGCGTTGTTGCTGACCACCGGATAAGTTAAATGCTAAGTCATTTAAGCGGTCTTTGACTTCATTCCACAAGGACGCGCCTTTTAAGGCTTCTTCGACTTTGTCAGCCACCACGCGATTGCTTTTCTCATCACGCACACGCAAACCGTAGGCGACGTTTTCAAAGATGGTTTTAGGGAAGGGGTTGGGTTTTTGAAACACCATGCTGATGCGCATGCGCACCTCAATCGGGTCTACCCCAGCCGCCAAGATATTGGTGTTGTCCGGATGCATGACGATTTGACCTTCGTATTTATTACCCGGGTATAAATCGTGCATGCGGTTAAAGCAGCGTAAAAAAGTCGATTTGCCGCAACCGGAAGGGCCGATTAAAGCGGTAATTTTATTTTCATAAATCGGCATGCTGACACTTTTAAGTGCTTGATGGCCGTTTGAATAATAAAAGTTCAGATTTTTTGATTCTGCTTTTAGCGCGGTGGGAGTGTTAACCATGGTTATCCTAAATTATATTAATTGCTACCATTTAATGTTTTTACGAATTTTGTAGCGCAAGTAGATGGCCGTACCGTTCATCAATAGTGTGACGAGAATAATAATGGCGCCGGTGGCGGCGGCATTGATATGAAAAGCATGGTCTGGTCGTGATAGCCAGTTAAACATTTGGATAGGCAGCACGGTAAAGGCCGAGCTTAACCATTCAAAGTTAAGGTAAGGGACCACGTCCATGACCGGTGCGGGCGGCAAGAAGGCAATAAAAGTCAGCGCGCCTATGGTGATGATGGGGGCGGTTTCGCCTATGGCGCGCGACATGCCTATGATGACACCGGTTAAAATACCGCCTTGCGAATACTTCACCACGTGGTCACTCACCACTTGCCATTTGGTGGCGCCCACCGCATAGGCGGCTTCACGGATGGCCACCGGTATGCCGCGTATGGCTTCACGGGTCGATACAATAACGATGGGCAGTATCAATAGACCTAAGGTTAAGCCAGCGGTCAGTATGCTTTGGCCGAAATCCAAGCCGTAGACAAACAGCCCCAATGCCAGCAAACCGTAAATAATCGAAGGCACACCGGCTAGATTGGCCACGTTAATTTCGATGAGGTCAGAAAACCAATTCTTAGGCGCGTACTCTTCTAAATACAAGCCCGCGGCAACGCCAATCGGCACCGCCGTTAAAAAAGTCACCAGCATGACCAAGGTCGAGCCCACCCAAGCGGACAGCAAGCCAGCACTGCCGGCGCGACGGGAGGGAAAATCACTGAAAAACTGTAGGTTAAAGCGTGGGTAGCCATCCATGACCAAGTCTATGAATAGCGTCAGCAAAGTTAGCAAGCCTATCATTAAGGCGATGAGGCCTAAGGCGGCAAACACCATGTCATTGCGTTTGTGGCTACGTATCATGGCCCGTACGCCGTCTAAATCAGCCAGCACTGAGGCCTTTTTGCCGGTTTGTATGTCTTGCGCCTGCATTAGTATTGCTCCCTGAATTTTTTACGCACCACGTGACCAATGAGGTTGAAAGCTAAAGTCATGGCAAACAGCACCAAGCCCGCAGCGAAAATACTTTGGTAGCCTATGCTGCCATGCGGTAAATCGCCCATCGCCACTTGCACGATGTAGGCGGTAATGGTGGCGGCGCCTTCGGTTGGGTCAAAGGTTAAATTAGGTTGTTGGCCAGCGGCCACGGCCACCACCATGGTTTCACCCACGGCCCGTGAGACGGCTAAAATGTAGGCGGCCACGATGCCGGAGGTGGCGGCAGGGGTGACCACGCGAATAGCCGTTTGAAAGCGGGTGGCGCCCATGGCATAAGAGCCTTCGCGCATACTCATGGGCACAGCGCGCATGGCGTCTTCTGCGACCGAGGCGATGTAGGGAATGATCATGACGCCCATGACCAAGCCGGCGCTGAGCATGTTGAAGCCAGGCAGATCGGGGTATATTTTTTGTAACAGTGGGGTGACAAACAGCAAGGCAAAGTAACCAAAGGCGATGGTGGGCACGCCGACCAGCAGCTCTAAAATCGGTTTGGTGATTTCACGGGTTTTATGCGAGGCAAACTCGGATAAATAAATGGCGGCGATGGTGCCGACCGGTACTGCCACAGCCAGCGCCACAAAAGAGGTGGTGAGGGTGCCGGCAATTAAGGGCATGATGCCGTAGTGGGCATCTTCAAACAGCGGCGTCCACTCGGTGCCGGTAAAGAATTCGACTAAAGAAACGGTTTTAAAAAAACCAAAGGATTCGTAAAAAAGAATGGCCACGATGGCGAAGGTGGTGAAAACGGCAGACAGCGCGGCCAGCATTAACACGAGCTCAATCACACGCTCTTTAATGTTGCGATGGATGTTTTTAGCTAAACGTGGGCTAATGGCTAATTCGGTCATAGGGTTCCGCAGTGTGCTGGCAGTGTTCATATCAAGACTTTTATGATTGTAACGAGTTTAAAGCAATTTATAACAGCACAACATAAAAAAGGAGCGGTGCAGACCGCTCCTTTATTTCGCGCTTAATTTATTTAATTCTATTGATTAAATCTTTAACTTTAATGCCCACTTCATTTTTACCGCCAAAACCAGTACCTGGTTTCATGGCTTTAAAGTGTGCTTTTACGGCTGCATAGTCTTCTGCTGGCAAAGGCACGTATTTCACTTCGGCCACCAATTTAGGTGCATTGTCTAAATAGAAGTTAACAAAGGCTTTCACTTCTGGTTTAAAGGCCGCCGCCGTGGCGTTCACGTAAATGAACAATGGGCGAGCAAGCGGTTGGTAGCTACCGTCTTTAACCGATTCAGGTGAAGGCATCACTGCAGGTGAGCCGGCTTTAGCCGAGATAGGAATCGCTCTTAATTTATCTTTATTCTCTTCGTAGTAAGCGTAGCCAAAGTAAGCTAAACCGCCGTTATTGCCTGAAACTCCTTGCACCAACACGTTGTCATCTTCTGATGGCGTGTAGTCGGTACGACTGGCTTTAGCTTTACCGTTGACCGCTTCAGTGAAGTAGTCAAACGTACCGGAAGCTGTGCCTGGGCCGTATAAAGCCAAAGCTTTATCTGGGTAGGCGGCGTTCACTTGTTTCCAGTTTTTAACGCTGGAACCGGGTTTCCACATCGCGTTTAATTCCGCCACGCTTAGGCTTTTTACCCAGTCATTCTTGGCGTTGACTACCACGGTAAGTGCGTCGTAAGCCACGGCTAATTCGATAAACTGCACACCGGCTTCTTTACACGCGTCGATTTCTTTTTGTGCGATAGGGCGTGATGCGTTTGAAACATCGGTTTCGCCACGGCAGAATTTTTTAAAGCCGCCACCGGTACCGGATTCACCCACGGTTACTTTGGTTTTTGTGGCTTTTTGGAACTCTTCAGCCACCGCTTCAGTAATAGGGTATACCGTGCTTGAACCATCAATTGCAATGAGTTTGTCGGCGGCCAGTGCGTGTGAGCTGGCGAAAGTAACGGCCACTAAAGCCGCAATGCGCATTGATTTGCTAAATACTGTGTTCATATCATCTCCATCGTAGTTAAAAGTTATTTCTTAAGCTGAGGATGATATTAGATTTCAATTGTGACAACTTTATGACAAATATTTAAATAGCCATATTTAGGTAATAAAAAAAGGCTACCGAGTAGCCTTCTTTTATAGCACAGGCAAGATTACAAAAAAGTACGGCCAAAGTGGTAGCTAATCGCCGCAATCAAACCTGCGCACGGTATGGTCAATACCCAGGCCCAAATGATGCGTGAAGCCAAGCCCCAACGTACCGCGGATACGCGTCTGGAAAGGCCTACCCCAATAATTGCACCGGTGATGGTGTGGGTGGTCGACACCGGTATGCCCAGTGAGGTGGCGACAAACAAGGCAATGGCGCCGGAAGTTTGCGCGCAAAATCCACCCGATGGGCGTATGCGGGTAATGCCCATGCCCATGGTGCGCACGATGCGCCAGCCACCGAATAAGGTGCCTAAGGCCATGGCCACTTGGCAGGAGATGACCACCCAAAATGGCACGTAAAAATCACCCTGTATGTAGCCGTTGGCATACAGCAATACGGCAATAATGCCCATGGTTTTTTGCGCATCGTTACCGCCGTGGCCTAAGCTATAGAGCGAGGACGAGATGAATTGCATTTTATTAAACATGCGTTCGGTCGGGTAAGGCGAGGATTTTTCGTATAGCCACAGCACCAGCACCATCAGTAGCAGTGCCAGCAGCATGCCAAATAGCGGAGACAGAATGATTGCCACGGAGGTTTTAATCAAGCCGGCCGCAACGATGGCATCGGTGCCCGCTTTCGCCACACCTGCGCCGACCAAGCCGCCGACCAAGGCGTGCGAGGAGGAAGACGGAATACCAAACCACCAAGTAATCAGATTCCAGGTAATGGCGCCGCTTAAGGCGCCAAAGATGACGGCATTGTCTATGATTTCCTTAGAGATAATGCCTTTGCCTACGGTGTTGGCGACATGCAGACCAAAAAACAAAAAAGCCACCAAGTTGAAAAATGCGGCCCAAGCTACCGCGGCTTGCGGTGTAAGCAGTCGCGTGGAGACCATCAAGGCGATGGAGTTAGCGGCGTCGTGAAAGCCATTCATAAAGTCGAACATCAGGGCTACCACCACCAGCAAGCCCATGATTAGAATCGCGTGATCCATGCTCTGGCTCCTTAAATGCGTTCTAACACGACACCATGAATGACGTCTGACACGTCCTCGCAGCTGTCCACCGCCATTTCAAAAAGATCGTACAGTTCTTTTGAACGTATGATGGTGCGTGCGTCCGATTCTTCGAC
>SXVG01000081.1 GCA_005791685.1 Methylotenera sp.
ACGCACGGTGGCAAAACCTATGGTGCTGGGGTCGCGCTCACCGGTGACGCCTTCACGGCCGTACACCGCACACTCGGCTAAATTGCGTCCTAAGGCGCTGGCCGCCGCTTCACCTAAACGCAAAGCCGTGCCGGATGGGGCGTCGACTTTATGCCTGTGATGGGCTTCCAGTATTTCTATGTCGTAGCCGCTGTTCAATACCTTGGCCGCTGCTTGCACCAAGCTGATCAACAAGGTCACGCCCACGCTCATGTTGGGCGCAAACACGATGGCGTTTTGCTTGGCAGCAAGCTCAATAGCCAGCTTTTGCTCGACCGAAAAACCGGTCGTGCCTATGATCATTTTCACCCCATGCTGTTGGCAAGCAGCCAAGTAGGCCATGCTGGCATCCGGACGCGTAAAATCCACCAGCACATCGGCATTTTTTAAGGCCGCGTCTATCTGGTCGGTCAGCTTCACACCGGACACGATACCAAATTGCTCGCCGGCATCACGACCCAGTTGCGGGTTACCCGCTCTATCCAACGCGCCGTGCAAGACCAAGTCGGCATCGGCAAACACCGCCTCCAACAAGGCGTGACCCATGCGGCCAGAACAGCCAGCAATAACGATTTTTAATGGATTTGCCATATAAATTAACTACCCAAGTAAGCCTTGATTGATTTAAAAAACCTGCTTAAAAGCCAATTTTTTCCAGCATGCGATCGAAAAAACTGGGTTTAGGCGCGGCCGGCAGCTCTTTTGCTTTCGGGACCTCGGTGTTGCCTGCGCGTGGCAACGCCACTTCCGGCTTAGGCGCCGGTGCTGGCGCTAAATCTTCTGGCGCCATCCGCAAGCTGCGATCAAAGCGCATACCCGATGGTGAATCGTAAACCTGCACTGGCGCGGCAACGGCAACCGGCTCCGCCAGTACCGCGGCGGGCGCATTAGGCTGAACTGGCGGCGCAGCTTCAGCAACGGCAGGGGCGGTTTCCGCACTAGGAGCCGCCGCTTCAACAACGGGCGCAGCAGTCTCAGTTGGCGTAGGCGTAGCCACCTCAAGCGCTGGCGTAACGACGGCAGGTGCAGGCGCCGTCTCAACGGCAGTGGCTACCTCACCTGGCACCAAGGGCACAGCCAATAGCGAAGGCGGCTCTGGCGTAGCACCAGCTTCCGTGGTCGATTGCAGCGGAACTGGCTCGGCTGGTTTGGTCTCGCTGGCCGTCACCGCTGGCACGACTGCTGGCGCTGAAGGCTTAGTCTTGGCCTCAGACTTGGCCTCGGCTACGGGTTTCTTTTCCCAGAATTTTAATGTACTAAACAGGCTTTTATCTTCGGACGTAGCCGACGGATTGATGACGCGCGTACCACTGTTATCGGCCACTTCATTGGATTTTCCGGCCTCCCCACCTGAGGCCACCACGTCGCCGCGCACGGTTTTCAATACCTCATTTTCAAAGTCTAAAATAACCCGTCTATGCTCGATGATTTTGCCGTGTTCGCGCATTTGATACACATAATCCCAGCGTTTACCGTGAAAGCTGTCTTGTATCAGCGGTGTGCCCATGATGAAGCGCACTTGCGACTGCGTCATGCCCGGGCGCAACTGCAAGAGCATTTTAGAGGTGACGACATTGCCTTGTTGCACATCCAGCTTATAGGGTTTAATGCTAGGCAGGGCGGTGCCACAGGAGGCACAGAGCATGGCGAGTAAAATAATGAGGTGCCGCAAAGCAGATAAATGGCGCATAGTATGACTTAAATTAGAATTAGCGTTAATATAACACGTAGACAGCCAAGCCAAAACACCGACATTGTTAATTGTGAGTAATCCATTATGCAAGATCAGAAAGACCTAAAAAATGCCGGCCTTAAAGCCACCTTACCCAGACTCAAGGTATTAAGCTTATTTGAAAACAGCAAAGACCGTCATTTGTCTGCCGAAGACATTTATAAGGTGATGATCAACGCCGGTGAAGACGTTGGTTTGGCCACGGTTTATCGGGTGCTCACCCAGTTTGAACAGGCCGGCTTGCTGATACGCCACCACTTTGAGAGCGGCAAAGCGGTGTTTGAGCTTAATAGTGGCGGCCACCATGACCACGTAGTGTGTGTGAAATGCGGTCGCGTCGCCGAGTTTTATGATGCGGAGATTGAAAAAAGACAAGAGAGTGCCGCCGCCAAACTGGGCTTCACCATGCAAGACCACTCGCTGACCATTTACGGCCTGTGCAAGCAACAACCCTGCTCCAGCAAAAATTAATTCAGCGACTTAAGCTAAGCCAGCATTTCTCTGGCGTGTTGCCGCGTCGTTTCTGTCATCGCCAGCCCGCCTAGCATACGGGCAATTTCTTCCACCCTAGCCTCTTTATTAAGCAGTGCAATACGGCTCAAGGTTTGCCCATCCTGTTGGGTTTTACTGACTTGCATGTGCCAACTGCCTAGGGCCGCCACTTGCGGCAAATGGGTAATGACCAGTACTTGACGAGCTGGCGTCTGTCCATCTGCTGGCGCCTCACCCAATTGCTTAAGCAAACGGCCCACCACTTCCGCCACCCCGCCGCCTATGCCCACATCCACCTCATCGAATATCATGGTGGGGATGTTTTCTTTATGCGCCGTGACCACCCGTATCGCTAGGCTTATTCTAGACAACTCGCCCCCAGACGCCACTTTATTAAGCGGTCTAGGCGCCACGCCGGCATGGCCGGCCACCAAAAATTCCACCTGCTCTAAACCGCTGGCAGCAGGGGCTTGTGCCGGCAACGCCACGGTAAACTGACCGCCGGCCAATGACAGTTGCTGCATTTGCGCGCTGATTTTTTCACTCAATTCCGACGCCGCCAGCCGGCGACCGGCACTCAATTGCTCGGCGCTTTGCTGGCATGCGGCCAGCGCTTGTGCTTCCAATTTAGCCAAGGCATCGTCGTTGGCAAACAAAGCCAACTCGGCCATGCGCGCTCGGCTTTGTGCTAGCAGCGCCTCCAAGCCTTCTGCTGGCACCCGGTATTTACGCGCCAGGCTGTGCACGCTTTGTATTTTTGCATCCAATGCGGCCAGCTTGGCTGGATCCAATTCGGCGTCTTGCAAATAGTGATTTAAAAAACGGTCGGTTTCGGCCACTTGTATGATGGCAGAATCCAAGGTTTCCAAGGCTTCTTGTAAGGCGCCATCGTATTCACTCAAATTGTCCAGCGTATACCGCACCTTGGACAGCAAGCGCTGTGCTGACTGCTCGCCCTCACTCAACAGGTCGCGACAAGTGGCGCCACCGCTCATCAAGTCAGCCGCATTGGACAAACGCAGGTGCTCTTGCTGCAAGTGCGCCCAATCCTCCGCCGTCAAAGATAATTCCGACAAGGCCTGCACGGTATCGCGCAAATCGGCCAATTCCTGCGCATACAGATCGGCATTTTTTTCGGCGGCGAGGCGCTGCTGATTAAGCCCGTGCCACGCTTTAAATTGCTCGGCCACTTGCCGCGCCAAATTGGACAAGCCGGCAAAATCATCCAGCACATGGCGTTGCGTGGCCGGCTTTAATAAGGAGTGATGGGCATTTTGACTGTATATATCAACCAATAACTCACCCAGCTCTTTTAGTTGCGCCACCGTTACCGTCGCCCCATTAACAAAAGCCCGCGAGCGGCCATCGGCATACATAACACGGCGTAGCAACAGCTCATCACTGTCGCTGGCCAGCTCAGCTGTTTGCAACCATTGCTGCGCGTCCAAGTTGTCATGAACACTAAAAATAGCGCTGATTTCGGCTTTTTCACAAGCCGCACGGCAGATGCCGCCTTCGCCACGCGCACCCAAAGCCAAGGACAAGGCGTCTATCAATATGGATTTACCCGCGCCGGTCTCGCCGGTCAGCACGGTATAGCCGGCATTAAATTCCAAATCGAGCTGTTTAACGATAATAAAATCGCGTATAGAAAGGCTGAGTAACATTTAGCGGCTTTGCATCCTGATGGGCATCTTGTTAACCCCAGTTCAGCTTTTTACGCAGCATATCAAAATAGCAGTAGTCGCTAGGATGCAGCAAGGATACGCTTTGCGCCGCGCGCTTGACGGTGATTTTATCGCCTTGTTTTAATGCCACTTGAAACTGCCCGTCAAAGCTTAATTGCGCATCGCCCAACTGCATCAGTGTCACGTCAATCTGGCTGTCACTGTGCACCGCAATCGGCCGATTGCTAAGAGTGTGTGGGCAGATAGGTACCAAGGAAATGGCTTGCAAATTCGGGTGTAAGATTGGCCCGCCCGCGGATAAGGCGTAGGCCGTGGTGCCGGTGGGGGTGCTAATAATCAGGCCGTCCGAACGTTGTTTATGGACAAATTTTTCATCCACCCTGACTTCCAATTCGATTAAGCGTATTGCACTTTTAATCACCACGTCATTGAGGGCATAATTGGCATGCAACACTTGCTGGTCGCGCATCACGCTGGCGCTCAATAGCACGCGCGGTTCTAACACATAGTCACCCGCCAAAATGCGGTCTAATTGGCGCAACATGTCTTCCACGCGCAAATCCGTTAAAAAGCCAAATCGACCCCGATTAATGCCCACCAAAGGCACGTTAAAATCGATCAAGCTGCGCGCCACACTGAGCATGGTGCCATCGCCACCCATGACAATCACCAAGCCAACCTCACTGCCTATGTTTTTTAAGCTGGCGGTTTTATAGCCGTCAATTTCAGCATGCCGGGCGGTGTCTTGTTCTATCCAAACTTGGATATTTTTTGCCGATAAATGCTCGGCTAAATCAAGCAAATCCTTGCGCATTAATTGCAAGGCCGATTGATTCATGTATTTGCCTATGATGGCGATGGAGTTGAAAGCGAGTGTCATGCCGAAATTAAATCACAGATGGCTTTTTGCGCAAAGTGAAAGCGTCATATCCGGCTAAGTTTTAACGCTTAACTGTAGGACGAATGGCATAAATCGGGCAAAATACAGTTGCTATGGATAAACGCGCGCAAATTTTATTAAAAACCTTGGTTGAGCATTACATCAGTGATGGCCAGCCCATAGGTTCGCGCACCCTATTGCAACATTCCGGCTTGGATGTCAGCCCCGCCACCATACGCAATGTGATGAGTGATTTGGAGCAATTGGGCTTCATTACCAGCCCCCACACCTCGGCTGGACGGGTACCCACGCAAAAAGGCTACCGGCTGTTTGTGGACTCCTTATTAACCGTGCAACCTTTAGGCAATCAAGCCGTGCAGCAATTAAAAAGTGGCTTGTCTTCGCCCAACCAGCATGACCTGATAGCCAGCGCGGCCGACATGTTGTCGCAACTCACGCAATTTGCTGGTTTGGTGATGATCCCCAAGCGCAAACGCCTTGCCTTTAAACATTTAGAATTTTTACCGCTGTCTGAAACGCGCATACTGGTGATCATCGTCACCAGCGATGGCAATGTGCAAAATCGCATCATTCTGACCGACAAGCCCTATTCGTCGGGCGAACTGACGCAAGCCAGCAATTATTTTAATAGCCACTACGCTGGACAAACCTTTGAAGAAGTGCAACAAGATTTGCACAGCGAACTAAAGCAAATGCAAAGCGACATGAATCGATTGATGTCGGCAGCCCTAGATGCCAGCAGCCGGCAAGGCGATAAGGATGAGGTGATTATTGCCGGCGAGCGCAATTTATTGCAAGTCGATGAACTGTCCACCAACGTCACCAGTCTACGCAAGCTGTTTGAACTGTTTGAGCGCCGCACTTCACTCATGCAGCTATTGGACAACAGCCAGCGTGCGGAAGGCATACAAATTTTCATAGGGGGCGAGAGTGGCTATTTGGCCTTGGACGAATGCAGCATGGTCACCGCCCCTTACCAAGCCGATGGCCAAGTGGTCGGCACCTTAGGCGTGATAGGCCCAACGCGCATGGCTTACGAACGGGTGATTCCCATCGTCGATGTCACGGCAAAATTACTGTCCAACGCCCTTAATAGCCACCACTAACTACCAACTAACGACTACCGACTAACGACTAACGACTAACGACTAAAAATGGCTTACTACAACAAAGAACCCAATTACACTCACGGCGACCCGCTCAAGGTAGGCATATTACTGGCCAACTTAGGCACGCCGGATGCACCCACGGCGAAAGCCTTGCGCCCCTACCTCAAGCAATTTTTAAGCGACCGACGCGTGGTGGAAATTCCAAAAATCATTTGGTGGTTTATTTTAAATTGGATTATTTTAACCGTACGGCCAAAAAAATCGGCGGAAAAATACGCGCAAATCTGGACCGATGCCGGCTCGCCTTTGCTGGTGCATGCACAAAACCAATGCCGCTTGTTAAACGAAGCCATGGCTAAAAAAATAGCATCGCCATTCGCCGTTGCCTTGGGCATGAGCTACGGCAATCCCAGCATGCAGTCGGCCATGGACGCCTTGCGCGCCCAGCATTGTGACCGTATTTTAGTCCTGCCTTTATACCCACAATACGCCGCCAGCAGCACCGCCTCGGCCATGGATGCGGTCTACCGCATCCTGCTTAAAACCCGCAATCAACCGGCCCTACGCAGCGTACGCAGTTACCACGACCACCCAGCCTACATTGCCGCTTTGGCCGCCAGCGTAAAAGCCCATTGGCAAGCGCACGGTCAGCCCAATGTCTTGGTCATGAGTTTTCATGGCGTGCCAGCAGCGCATTTAAGCCTTGGTGACCCCTACTACTGCTTGTGCCAAAAAACCGGCCGTTTATTAGCCGAAGCCCTCGATTTAACTAAAGAGCAATACACGCTGGCGTTTCAATCGCGTTTTGGTAAACAGGAATGGTTAAAACCCTATTTAGCCAGCACTTTGGCCGATTTAGGCGCAGCCAAAACTGCACGCATAGACGTCATCTGCCCAGGCTTTAGCAGTGACTGTTTAGAAACCCTAGAAGAAATTGCCATGGAAGGGAAGCATCTATTCCAAAGCCATGGCGGTGGCGACTACCACTACATTGCCGCGCTTAATGAGAACCCGGCTTGGATAGAAGCCATGAGCAGCATAGTCTTGGAAAACCTGCAGGGCTGGGTTTAATTTAATAGCGCGGCCAGATTAGGTAAAACCTGAATTTGCCGTGCTTGGCAATAGTCTGGCCAATCCTCAACTTCGGTCCAGTCGCTCAAGAAAACAAAATCCAATCCAGCACGGCTGGCGGCTTCATAATCGTACCGACTGTCGCCGATGAAGAGCGCCGGCAATTGCACATTGGCGCTAGCGATTTCACGTGCCAGCACCGTGTCTTTATTATCTGGGCTACCGAACAAACCGCCATCGAACAAGGCCGTTAAATTTCGCTTAGCAAACAGCTGCCGAATTTCTTGTTGGTCGCCGCCAGACAAAATCATCCAATTAGCATGCGGGGTGGCCGCGCGCAAGGCTGACAGCCCTTGGGCTATTTGGCAATGCAGCAAACCGTCTTGCAATTCGCGGGAAAATTCATCTAACAAAACTTGAATGGCGGCTGGCGTCGATGCTTGCTGCACAATTTCACGCAAATAATAATCGAACTTGTGATAGCGCGAGATGCCGCCCAAGCGCACGTGATAATCCACCAAGGCTTGCGCCTGACTGTTCGTCGCGCCTAAATTTTTAGCCGTGCGAAAATACGCTTGCGTTTTCACCGCATTCGAATCGAGCACCACGCCATCGCAATCAAACACGATGGATTTGTATTTTTTAAGATCAGTTTGCAAGACGCATACCCTAGCTTAACCCCAATAAAAAAGGCTTTGCCCTAGATAGACTCTAGAGTGCAAAGCCCGATTACACGCCAAAAAAACTTAAGCCGCTTTGATCGCGCTGGCCTCTTTAGCCAATTTGGTAATGTGCGCCCAATCGCCACGCGCCACCGCGTCGGCCGGCGTTAACCACGTACCACCGCACACCACCACATTAGGTAGGGCTAAAAATTGCGGTGCGCTTTCTACCGTAACGCCACCGGTAGGGCAAAATTTTACGTCACCAAATGGGCCAGAAAAGCCTTTTAATAAATTGATGCCGCCCACGGCCACGGCTGGGAATAATTTCAAAAAGTAGTAATCGTCGGCGTTGGCCATCATGATTTCAGAACCAGTAGACACGCCAGGCAACAAAGGCAAGCCCATTTTACGGGCGGCCAAGCCTAATTCGCTGGTGTAGCCTGGGCTGACGGCAAATTGGCAACCGGCATCTTTAGACGCTTGCGCATCTTTTATACTGCGCACCGTGCCCGAACCCATGATGGCCTCAGGCAAGGCTTTAGCGATGGCTTCCATGCCGGCCAAGGCGCAGGACGTGCGCAAAGTGATCTCCAATACACGTATGCCCCCTTCCAACAAGGCGCTGGCCATGGGCACGGCGTCTTCTACGCGATTAATAACGATGACTGGGATAACGGGGCCGTGATTGGCTAAATCTAATGTGTTCATGTTTTTACCTAATGTGAATAACTAATTTAAATTTTATACGAATTGCAACAGGCTTTTTTTATAGCCAGGTAACCGCGCCTTCCTCAGCCGACAAGACGTTCTTACGCATGCCGCCAAATAACTCACGGCCAAAGCCATGGGCATTGTTGTGACGCTTGCTGTCGGGTAATTCGGCCACGGTACGCTCGGCCCATTCGTCTTCATCGACCAAGACATTGACCATGCCCACGGTGGCATTTAAGCGAATGATATCGCCATCGTGCACCTTGGCTAAGGGTCCGCCGGCAGACGCTTCTGGACTCAAATGGATGGCTGCCGGGATTTTACCTGAGGCGCCACTCATGCGACCGTCGGTGACGATGGCCACTCTAAAGCCTTTGTTTTGCAACACGGCCAATGGCGGGGTTAATTTGTGCAACTCGGGCATGCCATTGGCTTTAGGCCCTTGGAAACGCACCACAGCAATGAAGTCTTTTTCCAATTCGCCACGGTCAAAGGCTGCCAACAATTCTTCTTGTGCATCAAACACGATGGCCGGCGCTTCAATAATGTGGCGATCCGCGGGTACCGCAGAAATTTTAATCACACTACGTCCCAAGTTGCCTTTAAGCAAGCGTAAGCCGCCCGACTCATCAAACGGCGCAGCCGCGGTGCGCACTATGCTGTCGTCTGGACTTTCTTTAGGCAAGTCTTTCCAAACCAAGCTATCGTTCTCTTTGGCTGGTACTTTGCCGTAATCACGCAAACCACCGTTGGCCACGGTCAATACATCGGGGAACATATAACCGGCGTCGATTAATTCGCGTATCACAAACGCTGGCCCACCGGCGTCTTGGAATTGGTTCACGTCGGCTTTGCCGTTCGGGTAAACGCTGGCCAATAAAGGCGTGGTTTTAGCCAAGTGGTAGAAGTCCGTCCAATCTATCATGATGCCGGCCGCGCGGGCGACCGCCACCCAATGGATTAAGTGATTGGTTGAGCCGCCGGTCGCCAACAAAGCCACCATGGCATTAACAATAACGCGCTCGTCGACCAAGCGACCGATAGGGGAAAATTGCGCTTTTGTCGTTTTGGCCAAGACCATTTTCACCGCTTCACGGGTTAGCAATTCACGCATGCCATCGTGCGGATGAATAAAAGCCGAGCCCGGCACGTGCAAGCCCATGGCTTCCATCAACATTTGGTTGCTGTTGGCCGTGCCGAAGAAAGTACAAGTGCCGGCGCCGTGGTAAGCGGCGGATTCGGAGGCCAACAATTCTTTACGGGTGACTTTACCTTGTGCGTATTGCTCACGCACTTTGGATTTAGTCGTGTTGTCTATGCCGGTGCTCATGGGACCGGACGGCACAAACACGCAGGGCAAATGACCAAACTGCAAAGCGCCTATCAACAAGCCCGGCACAATTTTGTCGCAAACACCTAGCAATAGGGCCGCATCAAACACGTCGTGTGACAGCCCAATGGCCGTACTCATGGCAATGGTGTCGCGACTGAACAAGGACAGCTCCATGCCAGGCTCACCTTGGGTAATGCCATCGCACATGGCGGGCACACCGCCGGCCACTTGCACGGTGGCACCGTATTTATGCGCCTCACTGCGAATAATTTCCGGGTAATTCACGTAAGGTTGATGTGCCGAAAGCATCTCATTGTAAGCGGTGATGATGCCGATATTCGGCGCTTTTTCCACCACCACGCGCAATTTATCGTTAGCCGGCATGGCGGCAAACGCATGCGCCACATTGGCACAGCCTAAGCGATCAGCCCCTCGTTGACGATTAACAATATCGTCTATGCGATGCAAATAGGCGGTGCGGGTAGGCCGACTTTTTTCTATGATACGCTCGGTAACTTCTATATGAGATTGCTTCATTTTGTATAAGACCATGAGGGTAGTGAACTGCCTCAATTATCCCCAATGCAGGCCTTATCGTCAAACGAATGATGGCTTAGCCTGCATAATGCACTGCCCCACCGCCACCTAAAGCAATCCAGCGCCAAAGAAAATAGACTCAAACCAAGCACTTACATTTTTC
>SXVG01000014.1 GCA_005791685.1 Methylotenera sp.
GGTTTCTTGGGTGGTGAAGGTTTTCGATGCGACGATGAAAAGCGTGGTTTCAGGCCGGCATTTTTCCAAGGCGCGCATCAAATGGGCGCCGTCAATATTTGACACAAAGTGCACCGTTAAGTCTGGGCTGGCATACGGTTTTAAGGCGTCGCAAACCATGACTGGGCCTAAATCAGAGCCGCCTATGCCTATGTTCACCACGTCGGTGATGCGTTGGCCGGTGTAGCCTAACCAAGTGCCGGCGCGCACTTTATCTGAAAACGCGCGCATTTGTGCCAGCACTGCATTGATGTCTGGCATGACATCTTTACCGTCCACCAGTATTGGGCTGTTGCTGCGGTTACGTAAGGCCGTATGCAACACCGCGCGGTTCTCGGTGAGGTTGATTTTTTCACCGGCAAACATACGGTCGCGCCAATCTTCCACGTGCGCCTCTCGGGCCAATTGCATGAGCAGTGGCAGGGTTTCATCGTTAATGCGGTGTTTGGAGAAATCAAACAAGATGTCATCAAGCTGAAAGCTGAATTTGTTAAAACGATTTTTATCCAGAGTGAACAAATCGCGCATGGTGCTTGCCGCTATTGTTTTTTGATGACGGCAAAGCTGTTGCCATGCCGGTAGTGTTGTTAGTGCTGCCATTTGTTTAGTCGTGCTTTAATTTAAAGTTAATTTAACTGTAAAACGATACCGGCTAAAGGCGGTAAGGTTATGAGCAGTGATTGGTGGTGTTGCATCCATGCCACATTTTCCGTGTGTAAGCCCTGGCCATTACCTTGATTGCTGCCGCCGTAGCAAGCCGCATCGCTGTTAAATAGTTCGTGGTAGTGGCCAGCTTGTGGCACGCCTATCCGATACGCATTGCGTAACACCGGTGTAAAATTCAACACTATTATAACAAAACTATTGTCTAAACCGCGCCGTACATAGCTAACAATTGATTGATCGCTGTCATGGCAGTCTATCCAAGCAAAGCCTTGCACTTCAAAATCAAGGGCATGCAAGGCGTGCTCTTGCTTGTACAGTTTGTTTAAATCGGTGCTTAACTGCTTGACGCCACGGTGCCATGGGTGGCCTTGATAATCATCGCCTAGCAGATGCCAATCCAAGCTGCTGTTGACATTCCACTCGCGTCCCTGGCCAAATTCGTTGCCCATGAAATTGAGTTTTTTGCCTGGCGTGGTCATTTGATAGGTCATCAATAAGCGCAAATTGGCAAATTTCTGCCAGGCATCGCCCGGCATTTTGTCCAATAAGGAATGCTTGCCGTGCACCACTTCGTCGTGCGAAAACGGCAAGACAAAATTTTCTGAATAAGCATACAACTGACCAAAGGTCAGCATGTCATGGTAGTAACGTCTGTGCACCGGGTCATGCTCTATGTAAGACAAGGTGTCGTTCATCCAGCCCATATTCCATTTCATGCTAAAACCCAGACCGCCTAAGTAGACCGGACGTGATACTCCAGGCCAGGCGGTGGACTCTTCGGCTATGGTTAAGACGCCAGGAAATTCCTCGCCGACCATGACGTTAAACTGTTTGAAAAAGTCGATGACGTCTAAGTTTTCTCGCCCGCCGAACTTGTTGGGTAGCCATTCGCCGGCTTTACGCGAATAATCCAAATACAGCATGGAGGCCACGGCATCGACGCGGAAGCCGTCTATGTGAAATTCCGTTAACCAGTAATGTGCATTTGCCATCAAAAAGTTGCGTACCTCATTGCGGCCGTAATTGAAGATATAGGTACCCCAGTCTTGGTGCTCACCTAAGCGCGGGTCCTCGTGTTCGTACAAAGCCGTGCCATCAAAACGTGCCAGCGCCCAATCGTCTTTGGGGAAATGGCCGGGCACCCAATCTAAAATAACGCCGATATGGGCTTGATGAAATGCGTCAATTAAAAAACGTAAATCGTCGGGCGAGCCAAAGCGGTTAGTTACGCCAAAATAGCCGGTGGTTTGGTAGCCCCAAGATTCGGTTAAGGGATGCTCGGATATCGGCATTAATTCAACGTGGGTATAGCCCATTTCGGCCACGTAGGGCACCAGTGTGCTGGCCAATTTGCGGTAACTTAAGAAGTGCCCTTGGGTATTGCGTTGCCATGAGCCCAAATGCACCTCGTAGCAATTAAACGGCGCGTGCAGCCAGTCGTGTTTTTTACGGGCGGCCAACCAGGCTTGGTCTTGCCATTGATGCTGGTTGAGGCTGATCTTGGCGGCGGTGCCGGGGCGCGCTTCAAATTCAAAACCATAGGGGTCGGTTTTAACCAAGACCGCGCCGCTATGGCGATTGCGTATCTCAAATTTGTAACTGTCCTCGCTGCTCAAACCCGGGATGAAGATGTCCCAAATGCCGCTGGAACCGTGCGCGCGCATGGCATGCACCCGGCCATCCCAATTATTGAAGCTGCCGGTCACACTCACGCGTTCGGCATTCGGCGCCCAAACCGCAAAGCGCACGCCGGCCACCTTGTTTTGCGTCAGCCACTGCGCCCCTAAGGTTTTATAGGCTTGCAGCAAGCGGCCTTCGCCGAATAAATGCAGTTCGTCTTGGCTTAAACTGGAGCCAAAGGTGTAGGGGTCGTGCGTTTCATAAACGCTGTCACCGACGCTGATTTTGAGCAAACAGGGTAGCTTCAAGGCGGTTTTGCTGGTGATTTCAAACAAGCCATGCTCATGGGTTTTTTCTAGCCTTAGCCATTTGCCAGCGTGTTTAACACAAACGCTGCTGGCTTGAGGTAGAAAGGTGCGGTAAACGTAGTCATCCTCGGTTTTGTGTAAGCCTAGAAAGCTGAAGGGGTCGTGGTGCTTGGCTTTTAAAATCAGGCGCAGTCCATCTTGGGCCAACTTGGCGGCAGGCGGCAGCGTCACTTTTGCTTGGGCTGCGACCTGTGTTGTTTTTTTATCTGCGACCTTCATCGTTTTTGCCAAGATGCCTTCCCCTTAATGCTACTGCTGAAATATGTCAGGAATATTTCCGATTATTTATTTAGCAGATTAGCCGTGTTTAGCTAGATTATAGTGCTTTAAGCTGATTATAATGTAGAACGAATGCTTTGAACGTAAATTAAGCCGCTAGCCCGGCGGTTTGGTTGATGTCCATCAAACTTGAGGAGGGCAATATGTCGCAAGAGCAAAAAATGAGTCAACATTCAGACCGTTTCATCAGTACCTTAACCAAACACACCACGGCCATCATACTGGCGGGCGGCCGAGGCAGTCGCTTAAAAAACCTAACCGATTGGCGTGCTAAGCCGGCTGTGCAATTTGGCGGCAAATACCGCATCATCGATTTTCCCCTGTCTAATTGCATCAATTCTGGCATACGCCGCGTCAACGTCGCCACCCAATACAAGGCACAAAGTCTGATACAGCACTTGCAGCGCGGTTGGGGCTTCTTGCGCGGTGAATTTGATGAATACGTCAACATCATTCCAGCGCAGCAACGTATTTCCGAAGATTGGTACAAAGGGACGGCCGATGCGGTGTATCAAAACGTGGATTTATTGCGTGCCGGCGAGGCCGACTACATTTTAATCTTAGCCGGCGACCATATATACAAGATGGATTACGGCCGCATGCTGGCCACCCACGTCAAGAATAATGCAGACATGACGGTCGCTTGCATCAACGTGCCTTTGGAAGACGCCAAGGGCTTTGGTGTGTTGGCGGTGGATGACAGCGATAGGGTGGTGGAGTTTGCTGAAAAGCCGGCCTCGCCCAAGCACATCCCTGGCGACCCGACGCAAGCGTTTGCCAGCATGGGGATTTATGTGTTTAACGCCAAATTCCTCTATGAGCAATTGATACGCGATGCCAGCGACCCTAAATCCAGCCATGATTTTGGTAGCGACATCATCCCTTACATCATACAAAAATACAAAATCCAAGCGCACCGTTTTACCGAAAGTTGCGTGGGCGCTAAAAACGGCAATTTTTATTGGCGTGACGTGGGTACCATAGACGCCTATTGGGAAGCCAATATGGAATTAACCCGGGTGATTCCTGAGCTTAATTTATACGACAGGGATTGGCCTATCTGGACCTACCAAGAGCATTTGCCGCCGGCAAAATTTGTCTTTAACGATGAAGGGCGTGCCGGTTGCGCGACCGACTCTTTGGTGTCCGGTGGTTGCTTAATCAGCGGCTCAACGGTGGACAGTTCCGTGCTGTTTTCAGACGTGCGCGTGCACAGTTACAGCAAGATAGAAGGCACGGTAATTCTGCCCAAGGTGACGGTCAACCGGCATGTGATTTTGAAAAATGCCGTGATAGACCGCGGTTGTGTGATTCCTGAAGGCATGCAGATAGGGGTAGATTTGACCTTGGATGCAAAACGTTTTTATGTCTCAGAGAAGGGCATAGTGCTGGTCACGCCTGACATGCTAGGGCAAGATTTATACCGAGTGGTTTGATAAAAAATCAAACAGTTATAAAGTTTTCAATGTTTAAAATTTAAGGTTGTATTGAATTGAAGTCAAATCGTCCTAAGCTATACCTCAATCTTTATTGGCATATGCACCAGCCGGATTACCGAGACACCGTCAGTAATGAATACGTTTTACCCTGGACTTATTTGCACGCCATAAAAGACTACAGCGACATGGCCTATCACCTGGAAGCCAACCCAAAAGCGCGGGTTAGCTTTAACTTTGTGCCCATATTGTTGGAGCAACTGCAAGATTACACCGAGCAATTTCAACAAAACACGCTACGCGATCCGCTGTTGGCCTTGCTGGTGCATGACAATTTGGATGGGCTTAGCGTAGAGGAATGCCAGTTGGTGGTGGAAAGTTGCTTTAAAAGCCACCATGAAAAAATGCTCAGCCCGTTCCCCTACTACCAGCGTTTATTGGGCTTGTATCAACAAGTAGAACAAGCCGGCTGCCAGGATCAATTCCGCTATTTATCCGGTCAATACAAAGCCGATTTGCTGGTTTGGTACCACTTGGCTTGGTGTGGTGAAAGCTTGCGCAGAAATAACACAGTCATTCAAGCCTTGATGGCGAAAGGCGTGTTATTTAGTTTGGACGATAGGCAGCAACTGTTTGCCGTGATCGCCCAGACTATATCGGGCTTGATTCCACGCTATAAGGCCTTGCTGCAACGTAAACAAATCGAGATCTCCAGCACGCCTTACTACCACCCGATTTTGCCGTTGTTGTTGGATTTCAAGACCACTTTGGATGCCATGCCTTACGCGCCACTGCCTAAATACAGCCGATATGCCGGTGGCGCAAGCCGGGCTACCGCGCACGTGGTGGCGGCCCAGGCTTATCATGAAAAGGTATTCGGCAGCGCCCCTCGTGGTGTGTGGCCAGCCGAGGGCGGCGTGTCCGAAGCGGCTTTGTCCTTAATGGCCGAGCACGGCGTGGAGTGGGCCGCCACCGGTCAATCGGTGTTGGTCAATAGCCTATTAAAATCGCATTTAAGCGTGGCCGACAAAAACGATTACCTCTATCAACCGTACCGTGTCACCAACGGCAAGCAAGATATTTTGTGTTTTTTCCGGGACGACAACCTGTCCGATAAAATCGGCTTTGAGTACGCCAAAATGCACACGCCCGATGCCGTGCAAGATTTCATAGCCAGTTTGGAAGGCATACAGCAAGCCGACAGTGCGCCGGACAGCCCAGCGAAAGTGGTCAGTGTCATTTTAGACGGTGAAAATGCTTGGGAATACTACCCGTACAATGGCTATTATTTTTTAACGGAATTGTACGAAGCCTTGGCCCAGCATCCGGACATAGAAATGACCACCTTCAGTGACATGGTCGATCTTTATCAATCAAAAGCTTATGCTGCACAGAGCATAATCGCCCCAGCCTTGCCGCATGTGGCCGCAGGCAGTTGGGTGTACGGCACCTTTAGCACTTGGGTGGGCAGCAAGGATAAGAATTTAGCCTGGGATTTGTTGTGCGAGGCGAAAAAAACCTACGACAGCGTGTTGGCCAACAAGGGCTTGAATGCGGCGCAGTTAAAAGCCTGTGAGCGGCAATTGTCGGTGTGCGAAGGCTCGGATTGGTTTTGGTGGTTTGGCGACTACAATTCCTCTGACAGCGTGGCCAGTTTCGACCAACTGTACCGGCGCAATTTGATCAATTTATACGCCTTGTTGCAGCAGCCGGTGCCTGCCGTCTTGCACAGCAGCATCAGCAGCGGTGGTGGTTACGCGGATAACGCTGGCACCATGCGTAGAGGTCAGGCCTAATCCTGAGGCATGGGCTGATGGCACAGACAAACTATAGCCCGCCGTTAAATAAGCGCCGCGCCGGTGTGCTATTGCACATCAGCTCCTTGCCTGGTGCTAACGCTGTCGGTGATTTAGGGGCGGAGGCCTACCGCTTTGTGGATTTCTTGCACGGCATAGGCGCCAGCGTCTGGCAAACCTTGCCGATTAACATGCCGCATGCAGACAATTCACCGTATCAGTGCTTGTCTGCTTTTGCCGGCAATATTGATTTTATAGACTTGGCCCAC
>SXVG01000082.1 GCA_005791685.1 Methylotenera sp.
CGCATGCCGGCATTGTCTTCCAATATCCATGACAGCTCGAGTCTGTGCGCGCCACGTTTGTGCAATGCATTACGCACCTCCTCAATAATGAGAAAGGCTAATCCTGGGCCGAGCCGGGTCTTTTGGAACCTCTTGCGCACGCCCATCAATGGCACCCGCCCACTGGCCGGGCCTTTGACTTTAAGGCGCCAGAGCAATTTCAACCAACCAAACGGGAACAACTTACCCTGCAAATCACGAATAGCCTCATTGATATTCGGCATGCCTATGATAAAACCCGCCGCTTCGCCGTCCACTTCGGCTATCTGTATGTATTCATCGTGCAATAAGAATTTTAAATTCTGGCCCAGCTCTCTAAACTCCGCTTCGGTGAATGGCACAAAGCCCCAATTTTCTGACCACGCGTCGTTAAAAATATCGCGTAACAGCATAATTTCTTCATCAAAGCGTTTGCGGTCCAACGTTCTGACCGTCACCCTTTCCGAGGCCATTTTTAATAGCCGTTGCATCACCGGCGGTGCGACAAAATTAGGGTTAATCAAATAAGCCAGCGCATCGACCGCTTTGTGGTAGCCGCATTGCTCGATATGTTCACGGTAATAGGGCAGCGCATGGCTCATCATGAAGACCGGTGGGTCGGCAAAACCGTCTATCAACAAACCCATTTCTTCATTGATGGACAAATTAAACGGGCCGCGCACCCGGCGTATGCCTTGCTCGGCCAACCATTGTTCTGCTGTCGCCAGCAGCGCAGCAAAGGTTTCCTGACTGTCTTCGGCATCCAACATGCCAAAAAAACCTGTCGCATCATGATGTTGCTCAAGAGATAAATCATCAATCTGTGCGCTGATTCGGCCTACCGGTGTGTCGCCCCGCCAGGCAATCCAAGCTTGACTTTTGGCATGCTGAAAATACGGATTATGCTGAGGGGAAAGATGGATTTTTCGTTCAAGAAACAAAGGGGCAATCCAATGCGGATCGTCTTTGAAAATAGCCGCCGGCAAACGGATAAATTCAGCCAAATCGGCTTTATTGACGACGGGGACAATACGCAGTGCTGGGCTGTCTTGAATAATGGGGGGCATAATTAGGGCTAAAAACAATGCAATTGCAAAAAGTTTACCACATTAAGCTAGGCTAATTATTGACTTAATCCAAATCGCTTCAACATATTCTGTTATACTGTCGGACAGTTTTTACGCCCAGTTTTGGCCTAGGCGTAACCGTGGATAGATCAATCATTTAGTCAATGTAAGGACGCCAATTGAATCAAGTAGCAAATGTTGAAATCACCGCGTCGGCCACGCCGACTCTAAGCGCATTGCCATTGCGCTTAGCCGATTTCGACTCATTGGCCAGCGCCTTAGATTACGCCGCACAAGGTGAATCGGGCGCCAATTTCTACGCCGGCAATGGCAAACTTGCCACGGTGCTGCCTTACCGAATGCTGCGCGATCAAGCGAAAACCTTAGCTCAACGACTGCTGTCTTTCCCCTTAGAACGTGGCGCTCGCGTGGCCATCGTCGCCGAAACCAATGCGGATTTCTTGCGCTTCTTTTTTGCCTGCCAATATGCCGGTTTAGTGCCGGTGGCGCTACCAGCGGTGATTCATGTTGGCGGCCATAAAGCCTACGTTAATCAATTACACGGTTTGCTCAAGGGCTGCCACGCTTCACTGGCCGTTTCTTCCAGCCAATTGCTGCCGTTCTTAACGGAAGCCGCCGAAGGCTTAGGCTTGCAATTTGTCAATGCGGCGGCGGCTTTCGATGAATTGCCTCTAAAAGACATCGCCTTAAAGCCTAGCGGCCCCAATGAAACAGCCTATTTGCAATACACCTCAGGCAGTACCGGTTTCCCACGTGGCGTGATCATCACCCAACAATCGGTGATGGCCAATCTGCTAGCCTCAGGCCACGGCTTGGACGTTCGCGTTGATGACCGCTTGGTTTCATGGTTGCCGTTCTACCATGACATGGGCTTAGTGGGTTGCTTGTTAGCGCCCATGGCCAACCAACGCTCTATCGATTACTTGGATACGCGCGATTTTGCCATGCGCCCAAGACGCTGGCTGGAATTATTAAGCAGCTCAGGCGGCACCATTTCCTTTAGCCCACCGTTTGGCTATGCCTTGTGTGTGCGCCGGCTTCGCCCAGAAGACATCGCCTTGTATGATTTGAAAGCTTGGCGTATCGCCGGCATAGGCGCAGAACCGATACACGTGGAACTCACCGATCGCTTTTGTGAGTTGCTCGCCCCAGCCGGCTTTAATCCTAAATCGTTTGTCCCCAGCTACGGCATGGCCGAAAGCTCACTGGCCTTAAGCTTTGCCCCATTGGGCACAGGCGTGGTAGTGGATTGGTTAGACGCCGACGACTTGGCCGACAATTTACTGGCCACTAAAGTCAGTCCCAACAACGGCAGCAGTTTTGTCCGTTGCGGTCCCATCCTGCCCAAACACGAAGTATTAATACGCGACGAACAGGGCAAGGCCTTGCCCGACATGCACATAGGCCGCATCAATGTGCGTGGCCCCAGCATCATGTCCGGCTACTTTGAAATGCCAGAACAAACCAAGCTAGTGCTGTCCGACGACGGCTGGTTAGACACCGGTGATTTAGGCTATTTAATTGACGGTCAAATCGTCGTCACCGGTCGCCATAAAGACATGCTGATTATCAACGGCCGCAACATTTGGCCGCAAGACATAGAAGCGATTGCCACCCGTCAGCCCGAATTGCGTTCGGTAGACGCCTCGGCCGTGTCGGTGCCTGGCCCAGAGCAAGAAGAAATTGCTGTACTTATCGTGCAATGCAATATTACCGATAGCGATGAGCAGCGCCTGTTAACCCAGCGTTTACATCGTGAGATACACGAAGAATTGGGCATCAATTGCGTCATCGAATTGGTGCCGCGCCATACTTTGCCACGCACCTCATCGGGTAAACTGTCACGTTCTGGCGCACGCAAAGATTACTTGCTACGTCAAAAAGCGGCCGAATTAGATCACGCACCCAAGCAGGCTTGATAAGCCAACGCCTGCCATCACTTACGCCTGTGGCTACCACCCCGTTAAAAAAAAATAAATTGGTCGCCTTAACCGGTGCCACTGGCTTCATAGGCAGCACCCTCATCAAGCAATTACATCAGGCTGGCTGGCATGTCAACGCCTTGTATAGACCGCGCGCCGGTCGACTGCCGGTCAGTACGCAAGACCTGACTTGGGTAGCCGGCGCACTCCATGACAGCCCGTCGCTAGCAACCTTAATGGCCGGGGCTGATGCGGTGATCCATTGTGCGGGGGCGGTGCGCGGCACCAGCCGTGCTGACTTTGACCGCATCAATGAAACCGGGGTGCACAACGTGGTCCAAGCGGCCGCTGCGCAAACCCACCCACCCCGTTTATTACTCGTGTCATCGCTGGCGGCCCGCATGCCCGACCTGTCGCATTATGCCGCCAGCAAATGGCGTGGCGAAGAGGTGCTCAAAGCCAGCACGTTGCGCTGGAGCATATTCCGCCCGCCCGCCGTTTATGGACCTGGCGACCGTGAATTATTACCCCTGTTTAAAAGCATGGCGAAAGGCATCGCACCCCTGCCCGCTGGCGCTGACGGCAGATTCTCCATGCTGCACGTTGATGATTTAGCCGCCGCCATGGTGCATTGTTTAAGCCAAGAGGGTGGCGACGGCCTAACCTTTGAGTTGGACGATGGTCGCGCCGGCGGTTACGATTGGCCTAGCGTGCTAAGCATTGCGCAGCAGGTCTTACGTAACGGTGGCAAAATCAGGCGCTTGCCTATCCCCATCACCTCATTAAAACTAGCGGCTTGGACTAATTTTTATGCCGCCAAGTTATTGCGCTATGCCCCCATGTTGACCCCGGGTAAAATACGCGAGATTACGCATCGCGATTGGTTGTGCGATAATAACGACATTACACGAATCACCGGCTGGCAGCCCACTTGTGAATTAGCGCAAGGACTGGCTGGCCTATTTGATAAGAATCACAAGCCAAGATAGGAAACTTTATGACTGAATACGATCGCATTCTTGCCGACTTGATAAAAGGCTTAGCGCCTTTCACCAAGGGTAAAGCCGTGACTGAAAGCACCGAATTAGTGGGCGACTTAGACCTAGATTCGTTGCAAATCATGGAACTGCTGCTGTTTGTCGAAGACAGTTTTGACATCTCTATTCCGGTGAGCATCCTACCCGACGTAAAAACCGTAGGCGATTTGGCCAAACAAGTTGAAAAAATCGTAGGGAACGCATAATGGGCTTGTTTACTAAGTTTGAAGCCCTGGCAGAGGGCCGGGCTGAACTCGGCGCCTTGGGCATAGACCCATTTGCCGTGCAGATAGAAAAAATTATCTCGCCCACCGAAGGCATCATACATGGCCGTCACACCATATTAGCCGGCACCAACAATTACTTAGGCTTGACCTTTAATCCAGAGTGCATCGCCAGCGCCCGCCTTGCCTTAGAAAACGAAGGCACCGGCACCACCGGCTCACGCATGGCCAACGGCAGTTATTCTGGCCACCGAAAACTAGAACAAGAAATGGCTGCATTTTACGGCAAACGCGATGCCATCGTATTTTCAACCGGCTACCAAGCCAACCTAGGCATGATAGCCGCCATTGCTGGCCCGGGCGACGTGGTGTTAATAGACGCCGATTGCCACGCCAGCATTTACGATGGCTGCCGCCTTGGCGGAGCCGAAACCATACGCTTTCGCCATAACAATGCGGAAGATTTAGCCAAACGTTTACGTCGCTTAGGCCCACGTGCGGCCGATGCCTTGATCGTGATTGAAGGCATATACAGCATGCTGGGCGACCGCGCCCCCTTAAAAGAAATCGTCGCCGTTAAACGCGAATTCGGTGGCTACCTCATGGTAGACGAAGCGCATTCTTTTGGCGTGTTGGGCGAGCATGGTGGTGGCCTCGTGGAAGAATTAGGCATCATCGATGACGTGGATTTTATCGTCTGCACCTTCAGTAAAAGCCTAGGCTGTGCAGGCGGTTTTTGCGTGAGCAATTTACCCGAATTGGATTTAATTCGTTACGCCAGTCGCCCTTATATTTTTACCGCCTCCCCTGCGCCCGCGACCATCGCCTCAGCCAGGCAAGCACTGCGTATATTGGAAGCCGGTAAAGATTTACGCCAGCGCTTGCACGACAATGCCCAACAACTGCATAGCGGTTTAGCCGCTTTAGGTTACACCTTAGGTGGGCCACCTAGCCCGGTGGTGGCGGTGGTATTAGCCGGCAAAGTGGAAGCCCTGCAATTCTGGGATAACTTATTAAAATTGGGTGTGTACGTCAACCTCATGTTGCCACCGGCCACCCCCAATGGCGTATCCTTAATTCGTTGCAGCGTCAGTGCCGCCCACACCTCCGCTCAAATCGATGCCGTTTGTGCCGCTTTTGCAAAATTACGTGTAACAGCCTAATCAAAAAAACAGGTGGGTCGGGATTCATCCCGACTGATCGGTTTAAGCTACCACATGACTAAATTGGATTTAACATAGGCTGCATGTGAATCAACCTGAAGACCCAACAACTAGCCACAACCCCATGCGCCGCGTGCTGGGCAACTTCTGGATTTTAATCCGAGGGCGTGGCGTCGCTGCCATCATGGCCTTTGCCGCCACCGCCTTAATGGCGAGATCGCTCGGCCCAGCTGAATTTGGCATGGTGGTGTTAATGCACACTTATGCCATGCTCATACGTGCGCTATTGGATTTTGGCACCGTGGATGCCATCGTCCGTTTCGGCGTACCGGCCCACGATGCCTCAGATAACCATACATTAGGTAAATTAATAAAAGTTTGCCGGCGCATCGATAAACAAGCCAGCATTACTGCCGCCCTCCTAGCCTTACTTGTTGCGCCTTTTGCCGGTCCAGCCATGGGCATGGATGCGAAGCACGTGATGCTGCTCATGGCATACAGCACTATTCTGCTTACGCCAGGCGCAGGCAGTGCTGCGGGTATATTACGTTTGTACGACAGGTTTGATATATTGGGTAGGCAAATGACCATAGCGCCGACCCTACGCTTTATAGGGATAGCCATCGCATGGTGGCTGGACGCATCTATAGAAATATTTGTTGTCATTTGGGGCGCTGCCTACGTCAGCGAAAACGCTTACTTACTGTGGCAAGCCAAGCATAAATACCGCAAGCAAATTAACCAAGCCCTAATTGGCGTCAACCTTAAAGGCACATCGCTAAATGATTTCGATGGCCTACGCCATTTTCTTTGGGTGACCTACTGGCAATCCAACCTAGATTTATTGCCAAAACACATCACCACATTATTGGTTGGCTATTTTTTAGGTCCAGCCGAGGCTGGCTTGATGCGCCTAGCGCGGGAAATTGCTAGCACCTTATCCAGACCATCTTTATTAATTCGAAATGTGGTTTTATTGGACCTGACTAGAGCGTGGCATCAAGCCAACGCGACTTTCGATGTGGTGGCTTACCGCACCGCTATTCTAGGTGGAATGTTCGGTCTAGCTTTTGTTTTGATTAGTTATTTTTTTGGCGAATACTTATTGGGAGGCTTGCTCGGCAGTCAGTTCATTGCAGCCAAAGGCGTGCTGACTTTAATGTTATTAGCCGCCACACTTGACCTTGCCGCTGCGCCACTACTTTCAGGGCTATACGCCATGGGACATGCGCTTAAAACATTGCGCATCACCATGGTATCGACTGTAATGCATTTAGTGATGTTTGTCTTGCTGACTCGCCAGTTCGGCTTGATAGGAGCGGGCATCGCTGCCAGCTGTGCCGCAGCATTAACACTGGCCGGCATGCTGGCACTCATGCGTGCTAACAAACGGCCAGGTTAAATCCATAGCAGTCCGGCGCCACCCCTACAAAACCCACGCAAAAATAAGAGGTATCCGTAAATTAGTGTGTATTTTTATTTAATAATGGATAATATGTCTTTAATTCAAATTACTGCTAGCCCATAAGGGCAACCAATACTAAGGACGTATCATGAAACCCTCTAAAGTTCTAAATTCAAACAGAGAAGCCATACGCCAAGTAGTTAAATCACATCGAGCACTCAATGCGCGAGTGTTTGGTTCAGTCCTGCATGGCGACGATACAGAAAACAGTGATCTCGACATTCTTATTGACCCAACCCAAGACACTACGCTGATGGACATAGGTGCCATTCGTTATAAGCTACGAGTCTTACTGGGCGTGCCAGTAGACGTACTAACGCCTAACGCTTTGCCAGATTCATTTCGAAATAGCGTATTGGCTGAGGCTGTTCCCGTATGAGCCACGACCAACAAAGGCTCCAAGATTACTTAACTCACATCATTCAAGCCACTCAACGAATTCACCACTACACGGAAGACATTGATGAGGTTGGTTTTTTACAAAATGAACTGGTTCAGGATGCCGTTATCCGCAATATTGAAATCATCGGTGAAGCCAGTAATAACATCGATAAATACTACCGAGACTTTGCTAAGTTGCACCCTGAGCTGCCATTAGTATTCGCTTATGAAATGCGTAATGCCGTTGCTCATGGGTATTTCAAAGTAGATTTGGAGGTCGTATGGAAAACAATAAGAAATGACTTGCCCATATTAGAACAACAAACTAAGGATGTTCTACAGCAACTGGTCGATCAACCTTAGGCCGGTAACCACTAATATCTTTGTGTAATCGCCATTAGGCCACCGTTATTTACAACGCGTAACTTCTTCAGTGGGTCTGACCCATTCCAAGGTTTTGCCAAACAGCGAGATGCCGACATAACCGCGAATTTTAAGCGTGCCCTCAGGGCTTAATCTCATGGTGCTACTGAAGGTCAATCCGTCATCCGGGTTATAAATTTCACCGTCCTGCCAAAGCGTGGCATTGGTCTGCTGAAAGCCGGTCAATATCTGCAAACCGCAAAGCGGTCTATCACGTAAGGCCTCATTGGGATGATGCTTATCTCGCTTAGGCTGCCCACTGGCTGATAACGGTTTCTTCAACCAATACAGACTGCCACAAAGTTTGCTACCGCAATCTTCCACCATCACCGCAAACTTTTGCCTGTCAGGGTTTTTGTTGTCCACCCACAAGCCATGAATTTGATTGCTAGCTGCGCCACCGGCAAAAGCCGATGTGCTAAGAGCGCTAGTAAGTGACAGAGCAAGCATTAAGAAGCGTAGCGAAAAAGGGCGGCTTGAAATAATCTGCATGATAATTCCTACTATTTTTTATGTTCACGGTTCCAAGCGGCTACATTTTTTAAAGGCTGTTTAACGTAGCTACTGGCCTGAATTAAACGCACAATCACGCGGTTCACCAAGGTGCCTATGCGGTCCATGGGCCTGTCAATATCAATGAATAAAACGGCACGGAATTCATCGGTGTCGTTACGCACTTCATGCTCGTAAGCGTCATCAAACAGCACCACCTTGCCTTCTTCCCAGTGCAAGAATTGATCGTGCACCCGTATCCAAACGCTTTTTCTGTCTTTGGGTATTTTCAAGCCAAGATGCGCGCGGATCACCGCACGGGTTGGACCTTTGTGCGGCTCTATGTGATAGCGTGGCGCCAAAATTGAAAACATGGCGGTACGCATACCGGGCAAGGCGGCCAGCACGGCGGCTGTTTTAGGACATAGGGCACAGTTGTCATCGACGCGCTCGCCATACACATAAAAAGCAAACGTCTTCCAGTTATTGCCTTTGGATATGCGCTTTTGATCGGGGGACAGTTGATGAAAGGTTGGGATGTCTTCCGGATTTTTTAATAGCGCATCCAATTCCGCACGTATGTCCGCATACGCCGCTTCCAGTTGCGGCACCCAAGTAAATTCATCGTTACCGATAACCGGCGTGGTGCTAATAAGTGAATGACGCGCCTGAAAATCACCCATCCAGCGCAAAAAATGCTTGCCCACCTTCATGGTTGCCCGACGCCATAATGGCGATTTATCGGTTGATACAGCCGCGTTCATGTCCATGGAATTTCAGCCTCCGCTTAGC
>SXVG01000083.1 GCA_005791685.1 Methylotenera sp.
GAAGTGTTGCGTGCTGCCGGTCAAGTGGGCTCGTCCTTGCAGGCAGAATTGGATTTTTATGCCAGCGATGACAGTTACCAAGCACTCAATAGCCTAGGGGATGATTTGCGTTTTGTCATGATCACCTCCAGCGCACGCGTGTATAAAGCGCTGGACCCTAGCCAAGCCAAAATTACGGTGACAGCAAGTGGCCATAAAAAATGCGAGCGCTGCTGGCATTACCGTGCAGACGTGGGACAAGACCCAGCGCATGCGCAAATTTGCGGCCGCTGCCTGAGCAATTTATTTGGTCCAGGCGAGCCGCGCAAGCACGCTTAAGCTGGTTGTTAGGTAGGTCGGCTTTTGGCGTACGAATAAGCCATAGGCTGGCTTAAGCCGACATCTATCGCCTGTGCAGGCTGGCTTAAGCCGACTATAGGCTCATTTTTATTGACAGCTAATGAATGGAAATTAAGCATGAAGGTAAGCGTTAAATATTTAAGCCTCAGTGCCGTCGTGCTGGCGCTGGATCTCTACAGCAAGCATTTAATCCAAGCGGCTTTTGCTTACGGGGACAGTTTAACAATTAACGCCTATTTTGATTTGGTGCGTTACCACAACGAAGGCGCTGCCTTTAGTTTTTTAGCGCAGGCCGGCGGTTGGCAAAAAGAATTGTTTACCGGCATTGCCGTGGTGGCGATAGCTGTCATGAGTTATTTAATGCAAAAGCACCGTAGCGAGAAGGTTTTTTGTTTGGGCTTGGCCTTGGTTATCGGTGGCGCGGCGGGTAATGTTTACGACAGACTGACACTGGGCTACGTGGTGGATTTTCTTAGCCTGCATTACCAAGACCTGTATTGGCCCGCGTTTAATGTGGCCGACAGCGCCATTTGCTTGGGCGTGGGCATGTTGTTGTGGGACAATTTTAAAAGCGCGTCGGCCTTAAAATAAAGCCCACAGCGCAACGTTTTTATGGAAAGTGTGCGATGCCAGACTGGAAAAAACTCATAGTCGCTAAAATGGCCCTGGCCAAACGGGGTGCCCAGCCCAGCTTGGCCGGCCCTAACGAGCGCATTCCAGCCGGCCAAACCCAGGTTAACAATTTTCCCATTTTGGATTTGGGCATCCGGCCTAAAGTGGCGCTCGCCGATTGGTCGCTCAAAGTATACGGCTTGGTGGAAAACGAGCTGAACCTAGACTGGGCAGCTTTTCAAGCCTTGCCACAGATAAGGGATGTTTCAGACTTTCATTGCGTGACGCGCTGGAGCCAGCTGGACATGGATTGGCAAGGCGTGCGTGCACAAACCCTATTGGCCATGGCCTCGCCCTTGCATGCGGCCAAATTTGTTACCCTACACAGCCACGACGGCTACACCACCAATTTACCTTTAATGGCTTTACTCGATGACGACGTGATTATCGCTCACAGCGTCTTGGGTGCGCCGCTCGCCTCAGAACACGGCGGCCCGGTGCGCATGGTGGTGCCTAAACGCTATGCCTGGAAAAGTGCAAAGTGGCTCAAAGCCATAGAACTGCACGCTGAAGATAGACCGGGTTTTTGGGAGGTGCGTGGTTACCACAACGACGCCGACCCGTGGCTGGAACAGCGCTTCTCTGATGATTAAAGATGTTTTTAGTCAACACAGTTAGAAAAACAACAGCTCTGTGAGGCCCGTCCCTATTGGTCTGCAGGCCATCATTTGCCGGCTATTTTTTTACCGAGGCTGAACACCGCTAAGCTGAGCGCGCCAGCCAGCAAGCCCAATAGCGCGTCTAGGATTAAGGGCGCGAGCAGCGCCAGCACCGTGCCCAATGCTGGCAGGCTTTGCAGCCAGTGGGTGATGTGGGTTGCCGTGTGGTGCCATGGCGCTAGGCCATGGCCGATAATGCTGCCGCCCACCATGAACATGGCCAAGGTGCCTATCACCGATAAGCTGCGCATGAGCTTAGGCGCAAAGGCCAGTAACAGTTGGCCGATTTTGCGCTGGCCTTGGGCGTACAGGCCTGGGCCTTTTTTCAGTAACAGATACAAGCCTAAGTCATCCAGTTTGACGATGGCGGCGACCAAGCCGTACACACCTACTGTCATCAATAGGGCGATACTGGTCACCACCGCGGCTTGCCGACTAAATGCCGCCGTAGCAACGGTGCCCAAGGCGATGACGATGATTTCGGCGGACAAAACAAAGTCGGTGCGTATGGCGCCTTTAATTTTGTCTTTTTCCACTGCTGCTAAATCAATGTTGGCATCCGCTATGGCTGCACTGAGCTCGGCCCGATGATGGAGGTCTTCCTCTTTATGCGCCCATTGGTGGGCGATTTTTTCAAAGCCTTCAAAGCATAAATACAGGCCGCCGGCCATGAGCAAGGGTAGGATGGCGGCAGGGGCAAAGTAGCTGATGGTTAGCGCGCTCGGCACCAAGATCAGTTTATTCAAAAATGAACCCTTGGCCACTGCCCATACCACCGGCAGTTCGCGCTCGGCGTGCACGCCAGCGACTTGCTGGGCGTTCAAAGCCAAATCGTCGCCCAAGACACCGGCGGTTTTTTTAGCGGCCACTTGCGTCATCACTGATACGTCGTCGAGTAGGCTGGCAATGTCGTCAAGTAGTGCCAGTAAGCTGCCTGCGGCCATGGGGTTTTCCTTATTCTTTAGTGGGATTTTTGCTGAGTTTGCGCTGCAAAGTGCGTCTGTGCATATTTAAACTACGCGCGGTGGCGGAGATGTTGCCATCGTGTTCGCTTAATACGCGTTGTATGTGTTCCCATTCCAGTCGGTCTACCGATAAGGGCGAGGCCGCCAGTTCGATGTCGCTGTCGCCGGCTTGTTTGCCAAAGGCAGCGACGATTTCGTCGGCATCGACCGGTTTGGCCAAGTAATGGGTGGCGCCTAATTTTATCGCTTCAATGGCGGTGCTGATGCTGGCATAGCCGGTTAACACCACGATGCGCGTGCCGGCTTGCAAGTCGGCGAGCTGGCGCACCAATACCAAGCCGGATTGGCCGGCCATTTTTAAATCGACCACGGCGTATTCGGGGGCGTCTTGTTGGGCCAGTGCCAAGGCGCTTTCGGCGCTGTCGGCGGTGCTGACTAAATAGCCACGTTTGCTCATGGCCGGCGTCAGCACGCTCAAGAATTCATCGTCGTCGTCGACCAATAGCAAGGTCGGTTTTTCGTCTAGGGTAAAGGCATTCATGGGCTGACCTTTAATTTGGCTAACGGCAATTTAACGCTGCTTAACACGCCGCCATCGGCATGGTTGTGGAAACTCAATTCACCGTCATAGCGGGCTAGGGTGGTTTGCGTTAAATAAACGCCTAAGCCCATGCCGTCGGCTTGTTTGGAACTAAAGAAGGGCGTGCCTATTTTTTGCTTGGTCTCTAAGCTCAAGCCTTTACCGAAATCCCTAATCTGCAAGGTGAGTAGCTTGTCCGTCCATTGTGCCGCAAACGTAATGCGTGCCGGCGATTCGTCGGCGGCATTGTCCAGTAAATTTAAAATCGCTTGGGTCAGGGTTCTGTCCATCGCCACCCTAGGTGACGGCGTTGCGCTAGGCATGGACACCAGCAGTTCGGTGGCCGGTCGGGTATCGCGCCAACGTTGCAAGGCCTCGCTCAAAAAGTCGTGCAAGGCTAGGCCTGCGCCGTTTTCAGCGCGAGTTTGACCGGCGTTACGGGTAATCGAGGATAAGATTTCTTTGCAGCGCGCGATTTGCTTTTGCATCAAGTTAAGTTGTTGCAAAAGCTCGGGCTGCTCGGCGTAGTCTTGGCTGAGCTCTTTGGCCAGCACCGCCATGGTGGCGAGCGGCGTGCCCAGTTCATGGGCGGCGCTGGTGGCGAGCGTGCCTAAGGCTAACATGCGTTCGCTTTCTAATGCTTGCTCACGCACGCTGGCAATGGCTTGATCGTAGTCGCGTAAGCTTTGCCCTATGCGCGCGATGAAAATCGCCACGATGACCGAGCTCACGACAAAGCCTATCCACATGCCCAGCAAATGGATGTCCAATTGCACGGCATCTTGGCCGGCCAGTTGGGCGTGTAAATGCAGGTGCGACAGGGGCACGTGGTAGAACATCAGCAAGGTGTAGCAAGCGATGCTTAAGCTGGCGATGAGCCAGGCGTAAACCGTGCGCAAGGCCACGGCTGCCACGGTGATGGGCAGTAAATACATCCAAATAAAAGGGTTGCTGTAGCCGCCACTGAAATAAAAAAGCACAGTCAGGGCACTTATGTCGCCTAATAATTGCAACAGCAATTCAAGCTGGCTGATGGATTGATGCGTTTGTTTGGTGTGTTTGAGCCGCCACCAAGCTATCAGGCTTAACAGGCCTAGCGCGGCGATGGCTAAGCTTAAGGGCGAAACCGGCAAGGGCACGGCCGCTTGGCGTAAAGTAAACATGACCAAGCTCAAAGCCAGCATGACCACACCGCGCAACATGATTAAACGTTGCATATTCAAACGGGTGGCATTTAAAAATGAGGCGTGAGTGGCGGGCATGCAATCGCTTAAGCTGGTTATCTTAGCGCCCATTATAAAGCCTAAGGCAACATAATGAGCCATTCTGGGGGTGCGACATATTGTCGCGCGACACTGTGTCACATTCCGTCCATGGCATTTATCGCATACCATACGCCCC
>SXVG01000084.1 GCA_005791685.1 Methylotenera sp.
CCAGTTGATGGGCAGTGGCGTGATATTGCGTGAAGTGATTGCGGCCGCTGATATGTTGGAAAAAGATTGGGGCGTGTCAGCCGACGTATGGAGCGTTACCAGCTTCAACGAATTGCGTCGTGACGGCTTGGATGCCGAGCGTTGGAATATGCTTAATCCAGAAAAACCGCAGCGCTTAAGTTACGTGGCTGAAGTCATGAAGGGCGCCCAAGGCCCGACCATCGCTTCAACCGATTACATGAAGTCCTTTGCTGAACAAATTGCCGCTTTTGTACCAGGCAAATTTGTTGCCTTGGGCACGGACGGTTACGGTCGTTCGGACAGCCGTGAGGCCTTGCGTAGCTTCTTTGAAGTGGATAGAAATTATGTCGTGGTGGCGGCACTAAAAGCCTTGGCTGACGAAGGTAAATTACCGGCTAGCAAAGTCAGTGAGGCCATTAAAAAATACAAGTTAGACGCTAACAAGCCTAACCCAACGACAGTTTAAGGACACAAACATGGCCATACAAGACATACTCGTCCCCGATATTGGTAATTTCGATAGCGTTGACGTGATCGACGTTTTAGTCAAAGTGGGTGATAGCGTGGCGAAAGAAGATTCGCTGATTACAGTGGAGTCGGACAAAGCTTCCATGGATATTCCATCGCCATTTGCCGGGGTAGTCACCGCCGTTAAAATGAAAGTGGGTGATAAGATCGCACAAGGCCATTTGATTATCAGTTTGGATGTGGCCGCCGATGCGGCCAAGCCGGCTGTTGCGGCGCCGGCAGTTAAAAATCCGGCTAGCGCGCCGCCAGTTAAGTTGGAAGTGGCCATTCCTGAACCCAGTCGGCCTGCGCCTGAACCACCTAAAACCATAGCGCCTGCGCATCAACCGGTGCCAGTCGGTGAGAGCATCGTAGTGGATGCTGGAACCTTGTCGCATGCCAGCCCGTCGGTGCGTAAATTCGCCCGCGAGTTGGGCGTGAACTTGGCTTTGGTTAAAGGCACGGCCGCTAAAAATCGCATTTTGCAAGAAGACGTGCAAGCTTACGTGAAAGCCGAATTGGCTAAGCCGCGCACAGAAAACATGGGGGCTGGTTTGGGTAGCCTAGCCACCTTGGCCATGCCGGTGATTGATTTCAGCAAGTTTGGAGACATTGAAAGCAAGCCCTTGTCGCGCATCAAAAAACTATCCGGTGCCAATTTACACCGCAATTGGGTCACGGCGCCGCATGTCACGCAATTTGATGAGGCCGACATCACCGATTTGGAAGGCTTCAGAAAATCCATGCAGGCCGATGCGGAAAAACGTGGGGTCAAACTCACCATGTTGGCTTTCTTGATCAAAGCCTCGGTCAATGCGCTTAAAGCCTACCCAAATTTTAATGCCTCGCTGTCTGCTGACGGCGACAGCTTGATATTGAAAAACTATTTCAATATCGGTTTTGCCTGCGACACCCCGGATGGTTTGGTGGTGCCTGTGGTCAAAGACGTGCAACAAAAAGACGTGTTGGACATTGCCCGTGATCTAGCCGATTTATCAACCAAAGCGCGTGAACGCAAATTGAAGGTAGAAGAAATGCAAGGCGGTTGCTTCACTATATCCAGCTTAGGCGGCATAGGCGGCACCATGTTTACACCTATTATTAATTGCCCGGAAGTGGCCATATTAGGCGTGTCACGTTCCAGCATGCAGCCGGTCTACGATCCTAAAACAAAAACCTTTGAAGCGCGCTTGATGCTGCCCATGTCCTTGTCTTACGATCACCGTGTGGTGGATGGCGCCGATGGCGCACGCTTCACTAGCCACATGCGCATGATGTTGAGCGACGTGCGTCGCTTGTTGCTCTAGGCAATGGGTTTAAAAAACAGCGGTTAATTTAAGTTTTATCTGAATTTAAGATTTATCTAAGGGTAAGCATGAGCAATTTAGTGGGCGTGTTGGTACCGGATATCGGTAACTTTGATAGCGTGGACGTCATCGAGGTCTTGGTGAAAGTTGGCGATGTGCTGGCTTTAGAAGATTCCTTGATTACCGTCGAATCCGATAAAGCCTCCATGGACATTCCCTCGCCGGTGGCGGGTACAGTCAAGTCAGTGACAGTGAAAGTGGGCGATAAAGTGGCTAAAGATAGTTTGCTGATGCAAGTTGAAAGCCAAACCCAAGTAGCTAAACCGGCGTCAATTGCAGCGACAACAGCGCCCGCTAAAGCCGAGCCTGCACCTCAAGTCGCAGTTCCGGTCAGTGCCGCGCCGCTTGCCAACTCTAACGCTGTGCCTGCTTCCGACGTGCATGCCGAAGTGCTGGTCTTGGGTTCTGGCCCTGGCGGCTATACCGCGGCATTTCGTGCTGCTGACTTAGGTAAAAAAGTGGTGTTGATTGAGCGTTACGCCACCTTGGGCGGTGTCTGCTTGAACGTGGGTTGCATCCCTTCAAAAGCCTTGTTGCATACCGCTAAAGTCATTACCGAAGCCGAAGAAACGGCGCACCATGGAGTGAGCTTTTCTTCGCCGAATATAGACCTGGAGCAATTGCGCCATTGGAAAGCCCAGGATGTGGTGGGTAAATTAACCGGTGGCTTAGCCGCCATGGCCAAGCAACGCGAGGTGACGGTGGTGCAAGGCTTAGGTAAATTTACTGGCCCCAATCAAATCGCAGTAACGGCAGCCGACGGTAAGTTGACCACGGTGAGCTTTGATTACGCCATCATAGCCGCAGGCTCGCAAGCGACTAAATTTCCTGGTGCACCGGCCGACGAACGCATCATGGATTCCACCGGCGCCTTGGCTTTGGCCGATGTTCCTAAACGGCTGTTGGTAATAGGCGGTGGCATCATAGGCTTGGAGATGGGCACGGTGTACGATGCCCTAGGCTCTAAAGTCAGTGTGGTGGAATTCACCGACGGCTTGGTGCAAGGTTGCGACCGTGATCTTGTGCGCCCCTTGCAAAAGCGCATGGAAAAACGCTTCGAAAGTATCATGCTGTCGACTAAAGTCGTCAATATGGCAGCCAAGCCTGACGGCATACACGTCAGTTTCGAAGGCGAAGCGGCGCCTAAAGAGGTGCAAATATACGACCGCGTGTTGGTCTCTATCGGCCGTAAACCAAACGGTAAAAACATAGGTGCCGAGTTGGCTGGGGTCAATATCAATGAATGGGGCTTTATTCCGGTGGACAAACAAATGCGCAGCAACGTGCCGCATATTTTTGCCATAGGCGACATCGTCGGTCAACCCATGTTGGCACACAAGGCCACGCACGAAGGCAAGGTGGCGGCGTAAGTCATTGCCGGCCATAAAGTGGCATTTCAAGCCATGGCCATTCCTTCCGTGGCTTACACCGATCCTGAAATCGCTTGGGCAGGCGTGACCGAGATCGAGGCCAAAGCCCAAGGCATAGAGTACGAAAAAGCATCCTTCCCGTGGGCTGCCAGTGGCCGTGCGCTATCGATCGCCCGCACGGAAGGCGCGACTAAACTCATTTTTGATAAAACCAGTCACCGTTTAATCGGTGCCGGTATCGTTGGGGTGAATGCCGGGGAATTGCTGGCCGAAGCGGTGTTGGCCATAGAAATGGGTGCCGATGCGCATGATCTGGGCTTGACCATACACGCGCATCCAACCTTGTCTGAAACAGTCTGCTTCGCGGCTGAGATGAAAGAGGGTACCATTACCGACCTCTACATCAAAAAAAGATAAGCTTGTTTAATGGCTGCCACCGATTTTCTAGCCAAATTAGCCCCATTATTACCTAAAGACAGGCTCTACACCGACCCGGTGGATTGCTACGCTTACGCCTACGACAATTCGCGGATTTTTCATGCGCCGTTGGCGGTGGCCTTTCCTATCAATGCAGAAGAAGTGCAAGCCGTTATTAGGCTATGCCATGCCGAGAAGGTCCCCGTGGTGCCACGTGGCCGCGGCACAGGCACTGCCGGCGGCAGCGTGCCTGAAGTCGGTGGGGTAGCGCTGTCACTCGAGCGCATGAACCGCATCCTCAGCGTAGACCCAGATAACCGCATGGCTATAGTGGAACCTGGTGTACTCAACCAAGAGTTGCAAGATGCCATTAAGGGCGTGGGTTTCTTTTGGCCACCTGACCCCTCCAGTGCAGCCTATTGCAGCGTGGGCGGCAACCTAGCCACCTGTGCAGCCGGGCCGCATGCGGTTAAATACGGCGTGGCGCGAGATCATGTATTGGGTTTAAAAGCGGTGACCGGCAGTGGCGACATCATTAAAACCGGCTGTTACACCAGTAAAGGCGTGGTCGGTTACGATCTAACTCGATTGCTGGTGGGCTCCGAAGGCACGCTGGCGGTCATCGTTGAAGCCACGCTAAAACTCACGCCCTTGCCTAAACACACGGGCGGCATCACCGCGGAATTCGCCGACACCTACAGTTGTGCCAAAGCCATCGCCGCCATCATGGCCCAGCCTTACACCCCGAGTGCTTTGGAGTTTTTAGATAACGGGGCGCTTAATCTCATACGTGGCCGCCATAAAAATCTATTGCCTGACAATGCCCGTGCTTACTTGATGATAGAAGTGGACGGGGCCGAACAAGAAATTCATGAAGCCACGCAAGCGATTATTTTAGCTTGTCAGGTTGACGGCTTAATAGAGGCTAAGCCGGCGCATGACACCAAAGCCTTGTGGGCCGCGCGTAAAGCCTTGTCGCCCTTACTCAAAGACATCGCCCCTAAAAAAATCAATGAAGACATCGCCGTGCCGGTATCGCATTTGCCGGAATTGCTAACGGGCTTAGAGAAATTAGCCGCCCAATACCAAATCGCTAACGTCAATTTTGGCCATGCCGGCAACGGCAATATACACGTGAATTTATTGGTCAATCCGGATAATGCCGACGAGATGCAGCGCGCCCACATTTGCTTGGATGAAGTGTTCAGTTTGGTCTTGTCCTTGCAAGGCACCTTGTCTGGCGAACACGGCGTGGGCATTGCTAAACGCGCTTTTGTGCCGCGTGAGATTGATGCCACCACCATCAATTTGATGAAAGCGTTGAAGCTGACTTTTGACCCGGCCAATATACTCAATCCGGGTAAGCTCTTTCCTTAAACGAGCCTGCTTGTTATTGGCTGCGCGTCAGTTTGGCGTAGTAGATGGCGCAGATAAAAAACACCACACTCAAGCCCACTTCCGCTAACGCAAGTTGCGCGGATAAGCCGACATCTGCCCAAGCGCGCACCGCCCCTTCCATAAAGTAAAACAAGATAAACAGGCTGGCCCATTGGTAGGTGTAGCGTTTGCCGTGCAATATGCCGAATAAGGGCAAGAGTAAGGGCAGGGTTTTTAGCATCAACAGCGAGCCATGCGGTTTAAATGGCGCCAATACCGTTTCCCATGCCAGGCACAAGGCAATCAGCGCGATTAGGCTGATGCTGGCACCTAGTCTTAGTGTGCGTATCATTGGGTTCTTTAAGCGCTCAGTTTTAAAGCGATTTGGCCTAAGCGTTTGCCCAAAGCTAGGCAAAGTTTACGTTCCTCAGTGCTGATGGCTTTATCGTCGTTTGGCCCGGCCACGTGGCTAGCGCCATACGGTGTGCCACCGGTTTGCGTGGAGGACAGTTCGGCTTCGGAATAGGGGATGCCAAGCATGACCATGCCGTGGTGCAGCAAGGGCAACATCATGCTAAGCAAAGTAGCTTCATTGCCGCCATGCATGGAGCCAGTGCTGGTAAAAACGGCGGCCGGTTTGCCGATTAAATCGCCTTTTAACCAAGTGGCGACCGTGCTGTCTAGAAAGTATTTCATGGCCGCTGCCATGTTGCCAAAGCGGGTTGGGCTGCCTAGCGCTAAGCCTATGCATTCCTGCAAATCGCTTAATTCAACGTAAGGGTCGCCGCTGGCTGGAATGTCTGGCTCGGTCGCTTCGCAATTGTTTGACACCTTAGGCACGGTGCGTATGCGGGCTTTGACGCCTGCTTGGCTTTCTATGCCGCGGGCAATTAACTGCGCCATCTCTCTAACGGCGCCGCCTTGGGAATAATAAAGGACTAAGACCTCGGCCATATTAGCCGCGTTTTGCTAATGTTATGGCCTTGCCTATGTAGCTGGCAGGGGTCATGGCCAATAAGTCTTGTTTAGCCTGAGATGGAATGGCTAAATCTTGTATAAAGGCATGCAAGGACGCTTGGTTAATGCCGCCTTTACCGCGGGTGAGTTCCTTCAGTTGTTCATAAGGATTGGCGATGCCGTAGCGGCGCATCACGGTTTGTATCGGTTCGGCTAACACTTCCCAGCTGGCATCCAAATCTTGCGCCAGTTTTTCTGGGTTAATTTCCAATTTGTTAAGGCCACGCAAACAGGCATCGTAAGCCAATAAGGTGTAACCAAAGGCCACGCCCATGTTGCGTAATACTGTGGAGTCGGTCAAATCGCGCTGCCAGCGTGAGATGGGTAGCTTTTCTGCCATGTGGCGTAGCAGGGCATTCGCCATGCCTAAATTGCCTTCGGAGTTTTCAAAGTCTAGGTGAGTTGTGGACTGATCAGGTGCGCTC
>SXVG01000085.1 GCA_005791685.1 Methylotenera sp.
GCTAAAGCAGCAGAAAGAGCGTGTAACAACAGCATTAAAAACTGAACGTGACACGCAGAAAAGGCAAAAAGCTGTGACAGCAATACAGCAAAATAATCAGGTTTTGGCTAAGCTGAATAATTACTAAAGTTTAGAGATTGTGACGGTAGAGTGTGCGTTTTTTCTACGTGTATTTAACTGCCTAACAATTGTTTTAACATTACACATTACGTTACACACCATTTTATATCACGCTATAACAGCCATAAATCAACGTTTTTTTGATAATGTTCGCAATTCATAATCCTGGGGTCGAGGGTTCAAGTCCCTCTTTCCCACTACAAGCGGCTTACAGCAATGTAAGCCGCTTTTTTCTTCATTGCACAGTCGTTGCACACTTCATAGTTTGAGCGCATAGTATATAAAAGGCACTTTTATACCGATTAAAAACAAATATCATATCAATAGGTAAAAATATGCCACTTAATAAGATAAATTTAACTTCCTTATAAAATTAGGCATATAATGGCCACTTAATGGCTATAAACCATAATAACCGGCACATATTAACCTAATGAGCACACTTCTATTCAATACACCAGAAGAACTCCAAGCCGCACTAGGGGAACGGTTACGCCGCCTACGTCTTAACCGTAACCTTGATCAGCGCACCGCCGCTGAGAAGGCCGGCGTCTCAGAAAGAGCCCTGCGCAACCTTGAAGCTGGGCGGGGATCAACTGTAGAAACCATGTTACGTGTATTGAAAGCACTTGAATATCTCCAGGGAATAGACATACTTGCCCCGGAAACCAGTATCAATCCACTCGATTTATTGCGCCAGCCCAAGGCGCCGCAGCGCGCACGGCGTAGCATCAAGTCACCGAAAGAAATTTGATGGACACACCAGTCATTGAAGTCCGCATCTGGGGTAAGCGTGTTGGCGCTGTGGCACCAGACCCGCGCTTGGGCTGTTACGTATTTGCTTATGATCCAGCATGGCGGAGGCGCGGCATCGAATTGGCGCCGCTCACCATGCCGCTGGATGATTCTCGCACGACATTTGCCTTCGCTGATCTTTCTGAGCCAAGCTACAAACGGCTACCGGGTCTACTCGCCGACGCATTACCAGACGACTTCGGTAATGCGCTCATTGACGCCTGGATGTCCCGCGAAGGTGTCGAAAAACGCGCCATCACGACACTCGACCGTCTAGCCTATATGGGTAAACGCGGCATGGGTGCGTTGGAATTTAAACCCGCGCGTGGCGCACACCGTGAAAATGCGGAACCACTAGAAATGAAAACCCTGGTAGAAGCCGCTCGCATGGTCATTCATGGCGATCTATCTGGTGATGTAGAAGCACAGGCAGCACTCGCTAATATTATCCAGGTTGGCACTTCTGCTGGAGGCGCTCGCGCAAAAGCCGTTGTTACCTGGAACCCTGAAACAAACCAAATTCGTAGTGGTCAGTTTGATGCGGCGCCTGGGTTTGAGCATTGGCTACTCAAGTTTGATGGTATTGGCAAAGATTCTGAGCTTGGTGGTAGCGCAGATTATGGCCGTATCGAATACGCTTATCACCTGATGGCAAATGCCGCTGGCATCAAGATGTCGCCTTGTCGGTTACTGGAAGAAAGTGGCCGCGCCCACTTTATGACCCACCGCTTTGACCGTGAAGTAAATAATAAAGATACGATTAAGCATCACGTGCAGACGCTTTGTGCCATAGATCACCTTGACTACAAACAACGCGCCACTCATGCCTATGCTCAGCTCTTCATGGCCATCGCCAGGCTCAAACTGGGAGACGAAGCCATCGGCCAAGCATTCCGCCGCATGGCTTTTAATGTCATGGCAAGAAATTGTGATGATCACACCAAAAACTTTGCTTTCCGCCTCAAGCAAGGCGAATCGTGGGAGCTGGCCCCGGCTTACGACGTAACACATGCCTACAACCCCCAGGGTGAATGGACCTACCAGCATTTGATGAGTGTCAACGGAAAGTTCAGTGGGATCACGCGTGCGGATTTACTGGTGGAAGCCGAGCGCTTCGGCGTCCGCCGCCCCCTGGACTTACTAGTTGAAGTACGCGCAGCCCTGGATGATTGGCAGCAATTTGCCAAGGATGCTGGTTTAAACACTACAACCGCCAACACCATTGCTGCTGACTTTGAACTAATTTGAAATTGAGCGAATAACAATGAAAACAGCCCTCGCCCGAGAACATCGCAAAACCATGGAATCCTTAATTACTTCATGTCGATAAAACTGATAAAAATCGACTCGTTCTATTGACGTGTCGATTGCATCGACATACTGCCTAGCTCATGTCGATAAAATGCAGAATGCGACACGTCTTATTCACACCAGCAAGGTGGCTTTTTTTATGCTGGCTTATTAGAATGGCACTTAATAGCTAACACCGAAGTTATTACAAAACACTCCAAGAAAAAAGGGTGGCCATGATTAAACCATTTTTCAGCGGGCTCGTTGTCCTAGGCGCATCGCTGGTGACGAACATAGCCATGGCACAAGAAATGGCGCCTGAACCCGCTAGCCTCAGCAAGACTGAGGGCATGATCATGCTGGACTATCAAGCCATTCCCGTCCCCAATAATCCGTCTATAGACTTGATGGGCTTCCATGTCATGAGCCGAGTGAATGACTGGTTGTACCTGGGCGTCGGCGCGCATGCGCCCTTATTCAAGGGTGAATACGGTGGCTTCATGACATTCGACGTCACTGCCCACGCACAACGCAAGGTGTGGGGCGACTTCTTTGTGAATGCTGGCGTTTCCGCCGGGGGCGGGGGCGGTGGAAAAAGCGTGGAACAGAGCAGAGTACTTTCTGGCACCGGCGGATTCATCAAAAATTACCTAGGCCTGGGCTACGACTTCAAAGACTTTTCCGTGGGCGCGAATTACGCCAAAATGAAGTTCACCAACTCTGCCATAGACCACGCCCAACTCAACGCTTACGTGCAATTCCCCATTTCATATGCCATCGGCGCCTACGCCAACTCAGGGGAGAAGGTCGCAACCGACCCAACCGCACTCTGGGAACCCCTGGCCGATACCGGTGAAAACATGCTGACCATAGGGTTGGACAACTTCTTGCAGATCAAGCCCGAGGGCACCAACAAAAGTACCATTCATGTGGCCGATCTGCAGTTCTCGCATTTCATGACGCAACATGCTTATTGGTATCTCGATATGGGTGTGGGTTACAGCGGCCTGCCCCTCTACAACCAACTGCTGGGTGGCCTAGGTTATCGATTCTACCTTGCTCCGCAACTCGCCCTTTACGGTCAGCTAGGCATAGGCTCTGGTGGGTATGCGCCATTAACCATCAATACTGGCGCCGGATTGCTGGTCTATCCCAAAGTCTCTGCCGAATACATGCTGGACAAGAATTTTGGGCTGGCTTTATCGGCGGGCTATTTGGACGCCCCCAAAGGCTCATCCAAAAACTACACCTTGGGCGCAGCCATGAATTACCACATTCATGCTGGCGGTGGTAATTCAAACAGCGCTACGACGGATGCAGTCTTCAGTGGCTATCGATTCAATGTGTTCCAGCAAACCGAGTTCGACGTAAAATATAGAGATCAGGCGCAGGGTAAGGTCAACATGCTGTCCGTGCAGATCGACAATCTGATCAACGACCACATTTACATCCCCATACAAGCCAGTGTTGCTTACAACGCCTACCGAAGTTACCCAGGCTACGGTGAGTTTTTGGGTGGCATCGGCATACAAAACAAATACGACAAAGACAATAAGCTACAAGGGTTCGGACAGGTATTGCTGGGAACAAATGTGCATGGCCTAATAGTCAAATCAGGTCTTGGTTTAAATTACAGCGTTAGCGATCATTTAGCCATTTACGGATTGCTTGGCCAGACCACGGGGATAGACCACGATAAATTCAAATCGAACTACCTAGGTTTAGGCTTGACTTCTCGCTTCTCCGTACCGAACTGGTAAAATACCCTATGCTCAGCCGTGTCATCGCTACCCAATTGCTTACGCCACTCCGCACGCCTTAGTTTATAATTGCAGCCACTTATTACAAAGGATGCTAGGCCATGGCCAGTTCACGTTTTAGCCACGTAACGCAATACCTCTTCTGCCTCAGTCTTATGCTATTTTGCGGCCACAGCCTGGCTGCCGAAAAAGCCAGTAAAGCCAACCCCGTCACGGAAACAGCTAAAGTATTAAAAACCGTCAATGGCGTGGCCATTAGCCAAGAGCAACTCAATCATTTTTTACAGAACCTGCAAGCACAAGGCCAGTAAATAGGTCCCGATGCAGAAAAAATGGTCTTGAATGAATTGGTGGCCCGCGAACTGGTGGCGGCCGATGCGCGCAAGAAAAAATTAGACACCCTGCCCGAAGTGAAAGCACAAGTAAAATTGATGCAGCAACAAGTCTTGGTGGACGCTTGGTTTGCTGACTATTTCAAAAAAAATCCGATTAAAGAAGAAGACGTGCGCGACGAATACAACCGTCAATTGGACTCCACCAAGAGCGGTAGAAATGCCAACGAATACAGCGTGTCGCAAATACTGTTGGGTAACGAACAAGATGCGCAAGACGTGAGCAAACGCTTAGAAAACAACGAATCCTTTGAACGCATTGCACAAGAAAAATCCTTGGACAAAGCCTCGGCCGCACAAGGCGGTAAACTGGGTTGGCTGCTGCCCAGCATGATAGTCAAACCGCTGGATGACATTATTCTTAGCCTAAAAAAAGGCAGTGTCAGCAACCCACTGCAAACCAATTTGGGCTGGCACATTCTTAAAGTGGACGACGTGCGTAAATTCAAACCGGCCACCTATGACGATGCTAAAGCCAATGTCATCAAAGGCTTGGTGGATGCCAAACGTAAAACCTTGGTGGAAGAGCTGGCCAAAACAGCGGTGATTAAATAGTTACCAATGCAGTGCGGGTCGGTGTAAATACATCAAACCTCAAGGGCATTTAGCCAATTTGCTGCATCCCTAAGCTGAACGCCTTTATGGTCAGACATTAAATTATTAAAAAGTCGCGACTATTTTATAAACAAATGCAAAAAAGTCGCAATTTTAATTGATGAAAGATCAAGCGTCGGGATAAGTCAGCTTATGGCTTCCCCACATCATACAGGCGATTGCATCGCCTTTTAATGGAAACAGCGGCCGCCAACCGAGCGGCGGGTATCACGTCTAGCGATTCTCCGCTCCATTTCTTCCTCTTCGCTTACCAAGATAGCCCCCGCCACCCCAGCCCCAGTGGCTACCGGGCGAGCGGTGATGCTAAATGCCGCATTGCTGCTGCTGTAACTGATGTCGTAGTTGGCCGCCTTGCTCCCCGCCCCTAATAAAATGTCGTAGTTGGCCACGTCCTCTCCAGCGGTTCGACTGATGACGTTGGTCACTTCAGCCAAACTGTCACTTGGAGCTAAACTACCCGCCGTCACCATCACAGCCAACAAGGGGTCAGCCTCCCCTACCACTTTGCTGACCGCAGCAGGACTTAAGCTAATCGATTTCGGACTGATGACCAAGTCCGCATTGCTAATAGTGGGGGTGTTGTAATTATCCAGCACAGCCCCGCTTAGCGCTAAATTAGATGCATACCTACCCACATTGCTGCCCGTAGCCAGGCCAGTGACCGTGGCGCGACTCGCATCGGCGACTAAAAAGCCAGCGCTGTACGTGCCGGTGTAAGCGCTGCCTCGATAAACGTTGCCGCTTAAGCTGGCGGTGGCACGGATGCTCAAGTTGGCTTTGGCCACCGTGTTGGTCGTGGCCGAGTAAGTGAAGGTGTAATTGCTGGCCAGACCACTGGCCATGATGGCCGCGCTGGGCGTGGCAACAAAACTACCGGCTTGCGCGACGCCGGTCACGGCTAACCCAGAAACCGTCACGGCTTGGGTGAATGCGCCTATCGCATCCGATCCCACCAAAGCCACATCCGTGCTAAACCCGGCGGCATTGGCAAAATCTGCATAGCTGCTGACGCCGTCGTAAGTGGTGGCGCTGTTATTACTACTAATCACCACAGACTTGGCGGTAATGGCAAAATTAGCGCCGGTGTATTGGATGCGGTAGTTGCTGCCAGCCGAGGTGGAGAGCGTGCCTTGATTAATCGCGTAGCTGCCCACATCTGCTCCCGGAGCGCGGGCCAAGCTGCCAGTTAAAGTGACGCCATCCGTGCCCAATAAACCAGCGCCTGTGGTTCTGGCGGTGGGGGTGTAGCTGAAGGCACCATCCATCTCACCGTAGGGTCTTCGTTGATCGGCATCGGCGGTCACGTAGACAGGCCGCGCCGTAATGGCAAAGTTAGCCCCAGTGTATTGGATGCGGTAGTTGCTGCCAGCTGAGGTGGCAAGCGTGCCTTGGTTGATGGCGTAACTGCCTACATCCGTACCGCTAGCGCGGGCCAAGCTGCCGATTAAGGTGACGCCATCCGTGCCCAATAAACCAGCGCCTGTGGTTCTGGCGGTGGGGGTGTAGCTGAAGGCACCATCCATCTCACCGTAGGGTCTTCGTTGATCGGCATCGGCGGTCACGTAGAC
>SXVG01000086.1 GCA_005791685.1 Methylotenera sp.
GCTCATGGCGTAATCGAGATACGATCTACGCATCTCGTCTTCTAAACTAATTGGCAGGGTTTCTTTAGCGAATTGATCCATGGGCGAACTGACTTTTAGTTGTTTTTGTGTAGCGCAATTTTAGCATGGAATGGCGGCAAATTAGTAGCGCTAACATCGATTTAAAGCCGCCAGCAAATCGGCCTGTTAGCGCGCCCAACGGCTCACTTAAGCGCGTCAAACAGTGAGCGAGTATAAGTCCGCTTTTAGGTCATCCACATGCTCCAAACCAACGGCAATCCTAACCAAGCCATCGCTTATGCCTGCGGCAGCACGTGCTTCCGCCGTCACACGACTGTGCGTGGTGGTGGCCGGATGGGTAATGGTGGTTTTGGCATCCCCCAAATTGGCGGTAATGGAAATCAGCTGCGTCGCATCTATCAAAGCCCAAGCCGCTTGTTGCTGAGTCTGCCCGGCTTTAGGTCGCACCTCAAAACTGACTATGCCGCCGCCGTTAGTTTGTTGCTGCAAGGCTAGCGCGTGTTGGGGATGAGAAGCCAAGCCAGGATAATAAACGCGCGCCACACTAGGCTGTTGTTCCAACCATTTAGCCAAGGCCAGTGCATTGGCCGCATGGGCGTCCATACGCACATACAGCGTTTCCAAACCCTTCAAAAACACCCAGGCATTAAACGCACTCATGGTGACCCCGGCGCTGCGTAAAAAGCCATGTACCGGCTCCATTAAGACTTTTGAGCCGAGCACGGCTCCGCCTAGGCAGCGACCTTGGCCGTCTATGTATTTGGTGGCCGAATGAATCACCACGTCCGCACCTAAAGCCAACGGTTTTTGTATGGCAGGCGTGCAAAAACAATTGTCCACCACCAAGTGGGCGCCGGCTTTATGCGCGATAGCGGCCAAGGCCTTGATGTCCCCTACTTCCGTCAACGGGTTAGAAGGCGTTTCGACAAAAAATAATTTAGTCTTGTCCGTCACCGCAGACTGCCACTCGGCTAAATCCGTCAGCGCCACAAAACTCACCTGCAAGCCCCAGCGCGCTAGAATATTGCTAAACAATTGCACACTGGTACCAAAGATACTGCGTGAGGCAACGATGTGATCACCGGCGCTACACAAGGCCATGACGCAAGCCAAAATCGCCGACATGCCGGTTGAGGTGGCCACGCATTGTTCCGCCCCCTCTAGTGCCGCCAGCTTATTCTGAAATACAGTGACCGTGGGATTGGTGAAGCGTGAATAGATATTGCCCGGCTCAGTGCCGCCAAAACGCGCGGCCGCTTGAGCCGCGCTATTAAAGCGAAAACTGGAATTAAGAAACAAGGCTTCCGAATTTTCGCCCAATTCCGTCATTTCACTGCCAGCGCGGACCGACAAGGTTTGTGGGTGGTAATCGTGTTTAGTCATAATAGTCTCATGTTGTGCAGACGTTAAAAAACCCGTCTAAGCTAAGCTAGAACGGGTTTTTTTAACTCGCTTTAGCTGTGTTTATAATGCGCCCGCAAGCTGAGTAAGACTTTGTTTAAGTTGAGTCACTCAAATCAGCGCGATTTGATGTTATGCCTAACCAAGCAAACCGTCAAGAGGCTTCTTTTACTCCGGCAGGTCATCTTCAAAGTTATCGATTAAATTTAAATCTATCTGGGTACTGGCATTCGCTGGCTTTTGCACTTTATTGACATCGCCGCGCGCCGATTCGATGTTGGCCAAATAGGCAGCATTGATGTCACCGGTAACGTACTTGCCGTCAAAGCAAGAACAATCGAAATCAACAATCTTAGGATTGCTGGATTTAACCACCTGCACCAAGGCGCTTAAATCTTGGTAAATTAAGGCATCCGCACCGATTTCCTGGCAAATTTCTTGGTCCGTGCGTCCGGTGGCTAGCAACTCGTCCCGACTAGGCATATCGATGCCATACACATTGGGGTAGCGAACCGGCGGCGCGGCGGAAGCGAAATAAACCTCATTGGCGCCCGCATCCCTAGCCATTTGTACGATTTGCTGCGACGTGGTGCCACGCACAATGGAATCGTCTACCAACAAGACATTTTTGCCTTTAAATTCTATGCCTATGGGATTGAGCTTTTGCCTGACCGATTTCTTACGCAAGGCCTGGCCTGGCATAATGAAGGTGCGGCCTATGTAGCGATTCTTAATGAAGCCTTCGCGGTAATCCAACCCTAAGGCTATGCCCACTTGCAAGGCGCTGGGGCGACTGGTGTCTGGAATGGGAATGACCACATCAATCTTTTTATCCGCCCACTCACGCTTGATTTTTTCGGCCAAGGTTTTACCCATGTCCAAACGGGTTTGGTAAACAGACACCTCATCGATGACCGAGTCTGGCCTGGCTAAATAAACGTACTCAAAAATACAGGGGTTAAGCTTAGCTTGCTCTGCGCATTGACGGCTGTAAAAATTGCCGTGCATGTCGATGAAAATCGCTTCGCCTGGCGCCACGTCACGCAGCAAGGTAAAGCCCAACACATCCAAGGCCACGCTCTCTGACGCCACGATGTATTCTGTGCCCTTGCTGGTCTCAGCCTTGCCTATGACCAAAGGGCGTATGCCATTCGGATCACGAAAAGCCAGCAAACCAAAATTGGCAATCATGGCCACCACCGCATACGCGCCTTTACACCTTCTGTGCACGCCGGCCACCGCATCAAACGTCATGTCAGTATTGAGTACTGCATTGCGTGAGGTTTGCTCAATTTCATGCGCCAGCACATTGAGCAGCACTTCCGAGTCCGAATTGGTATTGATGTGGCGCAAATCCTGCTTAAACATCTCGGATTTTAATTGATCGGAATTGGTCAGATTGCCGTTATGCCCCAGCACGATGCCAAATGGCGAGTTGACGTAAAACGGTTGCGCTTCGGCGGCGCTCGATGAACCGGCGGTTGGGTAACGCACATGGCCTATGCCTACATTACCCACCAAGCTACGCATGTGGCGAGTTTGAAACACGTCTTTAACCAAGCCATTATTTTTATGCATAAAGAAGGTATTGCCGTCGGTGGTGACTATACCGGCAGCGTCCTGACCGCGATGTTGCAACACCAATAAACCATCGTACAACAATTGGTTAACCGGATTTTTACCAACAATACCTATAATTCCACACATGAATAAAACCTTAAATAATGAATTTTATATAATCAATTTAAACCGTAAAGGCAGTGCTATTCGTATTTAATGAACTGACTGATGTTGTCCGGCACCCATGGCATGATACGGGTCACCAAAGCCTCAAACGGCGCACTAAACATTGCATTTCGCCAACGCTCATCTTGCGGCAAATCGGTAAGCCCTGCTAAAAATACCAAAATACACACAATCAATACGCCGCGCGTCAAACCAAACAGGCCACCCAATAAGCGATTAAGCCAACCCAAGCCTATTTTTTTAAACAGACTGGCAATGGCTATAGACAGCAAACTGCTGATTAATAAGGTGGCTAAAAACACAATGGCAAACGCCGCCAAAACACGTAAGGGCTCGGTTGGAATAGACGCTGGCATCATAGGCAGCAACTGACCGGCATAGGTTTTAGCCACAAAAAATGCCAATACCCAAGCCACAATAGACAAAGCTTCCAACACAAAGCCGCGCATCACACTGAGGACGATGGACAGCCCTAAAATAGCTAAGACCAAGTAATCAAAACTGGTCATAAGCCACCTCAAAACGATGGACTGCGGGCTTATTCATTGGCCACCACCATGCCAGACAAACCCAAGCCTTGCAATTTAAGCAAGGCATCGGCCGCCTGTTGGCGTGATGCGTAAGTGCCGGTTCTTAAGCGTATCTTTTCACCTTTATCGGTCGTCACGTTCTTAATCAACACGGCGTAACCGGCTTGTTTTAATTTTGCTTGCAAATCCGTCACATTAGCCATAGTGGAATAAACGCCTATTTGTATGGTAAAGCTGGCTTGCGACTTTTCCGTGGGCGGGCTAGCTTCCGGTTTAACCGGCTCAAGTGGTGCCGGCAAGGGCTTGTCTTCAACCGGCTTTACAGCAAGCTTGGCCTCAGCGGCTGGAACCGCTGCTTTAGGGCTCGCTGCTTCTGGGCTTTTTTCAGCAAGCGGCTTGTCGGCATGCTCGCCCATCTCGGCTGGCGCTGCCGGATTGTCCACTGGGAGTGCAGCCTCTGCTACAGGACTGGGCGGGGAGACTGGCGGAGTGGATGCAAGTGCTGGCTCAAGCAGCTCGGCCTCCGTCATGGTGATTTTAATGGCATGGTTGGGTGCTAAACTGGCGCGATCCTGTAAGACCATGGGCAACACGATAATCATCAGTAAAACCAAGCCCACCGCACCGACCAAGCGACGACGTGCCCGTTTTTTTAAACTTAATTCTTGATCGTGAGCGGATTCAGGTGGCATTGCTGCTTTCCTTAAAATGGGTTTAACGGACAGAATAAATTCATACAGCGCTATTAGGCAGTAATTGCATCACGCTTGCAACGGTAAAAAATGAACCAAACACGATTATTTTATCATTTTCATTGGCATCCATACAGGCTTCGATGTCAATACACGCTTGAATATAGGCATTATCTGCTCCAGCAAAGGTTTTAATAGCAGGCTTAGTGATGGCTTGCTTAATCAGCCCTGCTAAATCTTCCGCCAAGGCCCCACGCGCATGCGCGATATCGGCCACATACCATGCATCAATTTGGTCTTTAACCGCATCAATCACCCCCATCCGGTCTTTATCAGCCAGCATGGCAAACACCGCATAAGTTTTACCGATAGGCTGACCTTGTTGCACCTTCATGGCGCGCAAATTAGCCGCCAAGGCACGGGCCGCATGCGGGTTATGCGCAACATCCAAAATAAGCTTAAAACTAGCCGAGCCAGACGGTTGCGGCGAAATGATTTGGAAGCGTCCGGCCAAGCTAAGCTGACGCATGGCTTTAGCCATCGCATCAGCGGCCACCGGCAATCTGGCCTGCAAAGCCTGCACCGCCGCCACCGCGCAAGCCGCATTATTAAGCTGGTATAAACCCCGTAATGCAGGCATGGGCAAGGTGTACAAAGTTTTATTTTGTGTCTGGTATTGCCAAGTGTCTTTTTGCGCCAACACAGCAAAATCTTGGCCTAAGCGCTTAAGTTTGGCCCCCACCTTGATCGCCTGATTAACCAAGCTTGCCGGTGGATTAATGTCGCCACAAATGGCCGGCACCGCTTGACGAAAAATGCCGGCTTTTTCAAAACCGACCGCTTCGCGCGTATGGCCTAAAAATTCCTGATGATCCAAATCGACACTGGTAACAACGGTGCAACTGGGTTCAAAGGCATTCACCGCATCCAGCCTGCCGCCCAAACCCACTTCCAACACCGCCAGCTCGACGCCTGCTTGCATAAAATGCCAAATGGCGGCCAAGGTACCCACTTCGAAATAAGTCAGCGCAATAAGCGGCTCACACTGCCTGGCCTGTTCCACCACGGCAAATGCACGGCACAGCATGTCATCCCTTGCAGGCTCAGCATTGACCCGCACCCGCTCGTTGTAACGCAATAAATGGGGAGAGGTGTAGCAGCCCACCCGATAGCCGGCTTGCACATACATTTGTTCCAGCATGGCGCAAGTCGAGCCTTTGCCATTGGTCCCGGCAACGGTAATGATGGCGAACTTAGGCTGTAATTTTAGACGGCTTATCATCTGACTCACCCTATCCAGCCCCATGGCGATGGATTTAGGGTGCAGACTTTCGATATAACTTAACCAAGCGGCTAAGTCTTTTAAAACCAAATCTTGACTGGCTACCTCGTTAGAAATGGCTAAGCCCTTTACACATTGCAAAAATAATTGAGTGGGCGCAGGCAAACAGCCTGCGACTTAAAATGCACTTAAGCGGCCACCGGCATATGCATTAAATTAGCCAATAACGTAGCCAAGCGATCGCGCATTTCACGTCTGTCCATGATTAAATCAATGGCGCCGTGCTCCAACAAAAACTCCGCGCGCTGGAAACCATCAGGCAAAGTTTCGCGCACGGTTTGCTCTATCACCCGCGGCCCGGCAAAACCAATTAACGCTTGCGGCTCGGCCACAATCACCTCGCCCAACATGGCAAAGCTAGCAGAAACGCCGCCCATGGTCGGATCGGTTAACACCGAGATAAAAGGCAGGCCAGCCTTACTCAATTGGGTAAGTGCGGCGCTGGTTTTAGCCATCTGCATGAGGGACAGCAAACCCTCTTGCATGCGTGCGCCACCGCTGGCTGACACACAAATAAAAGCCATTTTATTGTCTATGGCCGTTTGCACGCCGCGGACAAAACGCTCACCCACCACCGAGCCCATGGAACCGCCCATGAACCTAAATTCAAACGCCGCCACCACCGCTGGCACGGCCTTAATACTGCCTTGCATAACGATCAGCGCGTCTTGTTCAGCCACCGTTTTTTGCGATTCCACTATACGTTCCGCGTACGATTTGCTGTCTTTGAATTTCAACGGGTCTATGGGTTGTACCGACGCGCCTATCTCAAATTGGCCTTCTGCATCCAACAGAAGAGCGATGCGTGCACGCGCACCGATGCGGTGGTGATGGGCACATTTCGGACAGACTTCGGCATTATCTTCCAAGTCTTTTTTATAAAGTACAGTTTGACAAGCCGGGCATTTACTCCACAAGCCTTCGGGCACGGTTTTTTTATCACGGCCAACCACACGTTTAATTTTTTGCGGTAATTTATTTAACCAACTCATAGGAATTATCCTTTTTCCATGCAAAATTTCAGTTTAAGCCGCATCCACGGCAGCTTTTAACTCAGTCATTAATGCGGCCACACTGCTTAATAAATCATGCTCATTAGCCGCCTCGATCGCCAACACCATGCGACTACCCACCACCACTGCATCAGCGACGGCGGCCGTGGCTTTAGCGGTAGCAGCATCGCGTATACCAAAACCCACTCCCACCGGTAAATCCGTTTGTTTGCGTATGCTAGCTACCCGCGCCGCCACTTCCACTAGGTCTAAATTGGCCGCCCCGGTTACGCCTTTAAGCGACACGTAATAAACAAAGCCACTGGCCTGCTTGACGATCAGCTCAACGCGCTTAGGCTCGGTGGTGGGTGATAATAAAAATACCGGATCAATGTCCCGCGCACGCAATTCTTGAACAAAATCGCCGCACTCTTCCGGCGGGTAATCCACGGTAATCACCCCATCCACATCCGCCGCTTTGGCTTTATCCGCAAAAGCGACCGCACCCATCGCTTCAACAGGATTGGCGTAACCCATCAAAATGATGGGCGTGCTTTGATTGGTTTCCCTAAAGCTTTTTACCATGTCCAGCACCGTCGCCAAACCCACTTTATGCACTAAAGCACGTTCGCTGGCGCGCTGTATCACTGGGCCATCGGCCATAGGGTCAGAGAAAGGCACGCCCAGCTCTATCATGTCCGCGCCATGCTCGACCAAGGTATGCATCAAACTCACGGTAAACTTAGGATGCGGGTCGCCCGCAGTAATGTAAGGGATTAAGGCAGTCTTGCCTTGTTGTTTAAGGGTAGAAAATACGGATTTAATTCTAGACATAATGGGCGTCAGTTAGGGTTGTTGTGATGGTTGCTCAAGTCGGCCACGAGCTTATAAGGTAATGTTAGCCAATTTAGCCACGGTATTAATGTCTTTATCGCCACGGCCAGACAGATTGACTAAAACTATCTGATCTTTGCCCATGGTTTTAGCTAACTTCTCGGCATAAGCCAAGGCATGACTGGATTCCAAAGCCGGAATAATGCCTTCGGTACGGCATAAATTATGGAATGCCGCCATCGCTTCATCGTCGGTCACGGCCACGTATTCAGCGCGCTGAATGTCTTTTAGCCAAGCATGCTCTGGGCCTACCCCAGGGTAATCCAAGCCGGCCGAGATGGAATGCGTTTCTATGATATTGCCATCGGCATCTTGCATGAGGTAGGTACGGTTGCCATGCAACACACCCACCGCACTGTTGGCGGTCAAAGGCGCCGCATGCTGGCCTGTTTCCATGCCCAAACCGGCCGCCTCCACCCCAATCAAGCGCACATTCGGCACATCGATATAAGGGTAAAAAATCCCCATGGCATTCGAGCCGCCACCCACGCAAGCCACCACCGCCTCGGGTTGACGCCCCACCATCTCCATCATTTGCTGCTTGGCTTCCACGCCTATGATGGCCTGAAAATCGCGCACCATCATAGGGTAAGGGTGCGGACCGGCCACGGTACCTATGATGTAAAAAGTATTGTGCACATTGGTCACCCAATCGCGCATGGCTTCGTTAAGCGCGTCTTTTAGGGTTTTAGAGCCGCTTTCAACCGGCACCACGGTGGCGCCCAATAACTTCATCCTGAAAACATTGGGTGCTTGCCGCTTGACGTCTTCGCTGCCCATGTAAACCACGCACTCCAAGCCCAACCTGGCGGCTATCGTAGCCGTGGCCACGCCGTGCTGACCGGCGCCGGTTTCAGCAATGACGCGTGGTTTGCCCATGCGTTTGGCCAGCAACGCTTGGCCTATGGTGTTGTTAATCTTGTGTGCACCGGTGTGGTTTAAATCTTCACGCTTTAAATAGATTTGTGCCCCACCCACTTTATCCGACAAGCGCTGAGCATGGTAAATAGGACTGGGCCGGCCGACGAAATGTTTTAAGTCATACGCGTATTCTGCTAAAAACACCGGGTCATAACGGTATTTTTCATACATCACGCGTAACTCTTCTAAAGCCTCAACCAAGGTCTCGGCAACGAACGTACCCCCATACTGGCCAAAATGGCCACGTGCGTCCGGCATATCATAAAGCTGCATGTTTATTTCCCCACATTCCCTATTTTCTTACGCTTCAACGACGCAAGCCATGGTCGTACACTTGTTGCATAAAAGTGGCGATTTTAGTCGCATCTTTTATGCCTTTGGCCGATTCAACCCCGCCACTGACATCCACTGCATACGGATTTAACTGCCCGATAGCGCGCCCTACATTATCGGCATTTAAGCCGCCGGCCAAAATAAGCACCGGACCCTCAGTCGCACCGACCGTGGTCAAAGCCGCCGGAATTAAATTCCAATCGAATACCTGACCTGTCCCGCCCGCCACACCTTCAGTATAGGCATCCAACAATAAAGCTTGCGCCGCTGAAAAATCGTTTGCACATTGTAACAAATTTGTCTGCGGCTTAACCCGTATGGCCTTGATAAAAGGTTTAAAAAATGCCGCACATTGTGCTGGCGTTTCATCGCCATGAAATTGCAAGGCATCCAAACGCACCTCGGCCAACACGGCCCGAATAAAGGCCGGCTCCGCATCGACAAATAAACCCACTACGCTGACGAAGGCCGGCAGTTGACGGCTGATGGTGGCGGCTTGAGCCACGCTGACGTTACGGGGACTGGCCGAATAGAACACCAAGCCTATGGCATCAGCACCGGCTGCGACCGCCGCTAAAGCGTCTTCTAGCCGAGTAATGCCGCAAATTTTAACCCTGGTTCTCAATCCATCACTCTCATATAGTTAAGCTTAAAGATGGCCTGTTACGCCCTAGCGTTATTGTAACGCTTAAATCACCCGCGTAATGGATTTCGCGTCGGATTTTGCTGTGGGTAAAGCCCATTTCTCAGGGTAGCGCACTTGCGTCAGATACAAGCCGCAAGGCGAAAAAGTAGGTGGTGCTAAATGACGGTCACGCCGCTGCAACAAATCGTGCATATAATCAGGCGGATGGGCACCCTTGCCTATATAAACCAAGGCCCCGACCATATTGCGCACTTGGTGTTGCAAAAAAGCCTGGGCGGAAAAGTCAAACACGATGTATGCGCCAGACACGCTCACCTCGGCCTTGGTCATGCGTCTAACGGCCGTTTTTGCCTGGCATTCGGCGGCGCGAAAAGCGCTAAAGTCATGCTCCCCAACTAAATACGCGGCGGCTTCTGCCATGGCCGCAACATTAAGCGGTAAATGAAACCAGCCCACTTTGCTCGCCATCACGGCCGATGCCACGGGTGCGTTATACAATAAGTATTGGTAGCTACGCTCTAAGGCTGAATACCTGGCATGAAACCCCTCATCAACAAGCTGCGCCCACTCCACCCGTATGCTGTCCGGCAGATGGGCATTCACACCGCGCACCCACGCCGAAATAGGCCGCTCGCTGTCGGTGTCAAAATGCACCACTTGACCTAAGCCGTGCACCCCCGTGTCCGTTCTGCCCGCCGCATGCACACGCACCGCATGCTGAGCGATTTGAGCAATGGCCGATTCCAACGCATCTTGCACGCCACACGCCGCTGGCTGACTTTGCCAACCACAAAAGCCCGCGCCGTCATAAGCCACCCCTAAAGCCAGCCTCATGCTCATGTCGGCACAACCGGCCATAAGCCTGTAAAGAGCTTTAGGCTAAGGGCTAAGCAAACCAAGCTTGCGCTTAGAATCAGGGCGAGGAGTAATTTGTCCAGCCATGTAAAAGCCGCTTGCTCTAGCATTAAAGGCTGTTTAAGCCGCCCCGCATCATCATGCACAGACAGGCTGTCTAAACTATAAAAATCCAGCTTTGTTTGACCACCTAGCGCCATCTCATCGACGTAATCCAAGGTGAGCAATAACCTGGCGGTAAAGCGTTCAACATCGAGCCCTAGATAGCTTAGTGGCGACAACAGCATAAATAAACCGGCCAGCAAGTGCGCCTTAGAACTGGTGGAAAACAGCACGCTCAAGCTCGCTAAGGCGATTAACAGCTTGGCGATTTGCAACCAGCCCAATGCCCAACCTTCATAACTGGGCGCAAAATTCATCGGGAAATAGGCGACATACTCGCCTGGCGTCGCGTAAGCATAGACCAGCAATAAAGAAATAAACAGCCAGCGCATGCGCTTAATGAGCCGAGAAAAATGGCTGAAATTAATACTGGCCGCCGTCAGACAAGTCAGTACGCACAACAGATAGAGCATGGTGCTGGGCATAAAATGCAACAGCAGTAGCAAGAAAAAGAAGCACACTATTTTTACAAATGGATGCATGAACAAGCCCGCGGCGGGTTTGGATTTAAGTCTTGGGGGAGTGAGGCGTTTTGGCCACTTGAGCTAGACTGATCTCGTCTTCCGTGCCCGTTAGGTCCAAGCTAATCGCCGATAAATCGATGCGTATCACGTCCATGTCACCGCTGGGCGGCTGTACCTCATGGGCATCGGTCTTAATGAAGCTAGTGGCCGTCATTTTTCTCTTAAGCGCCGTTTTAGCTGGCGCTGGCGCTGGCACCGGCTCGGGCTCAATAGCCGGCTCGGGCTCCGCCAGATTGAGGTCCAATCCAGCCAAATCCACTGGCACGACTTCAGGCGGGATTGAGGCCACATCCGGCGCCGCTTGTGTGTGTTGACTGGCTGCGGCTGCAGGCTCGAGCAAGGCATGAGCGGTCGGCTTATTGAGATCCAGCCTAGCCGCCCTGCGCTTATTGCCGCGTAGCAACCAGGCGAACGCGGCCGATATAGCCAGCAAGGTTAATAGCAAAACAGCCCAGTCCCAACGCATCGTTTGCTTTTCAGCCTGTGCAAGCAGTGTGGCCGATTGCGCCTCTGCGGCACGTTTTTGCAAATCCGCCATGGATTGATTTTTTAACTGCAACAATTGCTGCATGTCTTTAATCTGTTTTTGTAAGGCCGCGGCCCGCTGTTCGGATTCTTGCAAGGATTTTTCACGCGCCGTGGCATCCTCTTGCATGGCCAACACGTTCGCATCCGCCGTTTTAGTCGCGTCCCTACCGCCTGCGCTGAGCTTAAGCACGTCTTTATCGCCGGCTTGGGCTGCGGCCGCCTTATCCTCGGCACTGGCTATTTTGCCGCTGGCCGATTGCTGCTGCACACCGTCTGGTAGCGCTGCGTCACCCAACACTTTATTCGCCAAAGCCGCACGGTAAGCTTGCCAATTCGCCGCGTGCAGTTTCACCTCCGCGGTCGCTTGGTCTGGCTGCGTGGCCAACAAAGTCTCTTTATCTGGAACGGTAAGCAATTGACCCACTTTCAAACGGTTCATATTGCCTGCAGAGAAAGCCGCTGGGTTAGCCTGGTATAAGCCCAGCAACATCTGATCCAAGCTCACGCCCTCAAGCGGCATGGCTTTAGCCAGCGCGCTCAGGCTGTCACCTGGCTTACTGGTCAAGGCCAGCGGCCACGGCTCACTGGGTTGATCGGCCAACATGGTGCTCTGCACTTCCTCATCATCAGGGGGCAGACTAGCTACGGGAGCGACAATAGGATCCGCCTCAAGCGTCGCTTGCTGTGGGCTATCTAGCAATACAGTGTATTCCTTCTGCAAGCGCCCGGCCGGCCAATCCACTTGTAGTAACAGGTCTAAATAAGGCTCACTAATAAGCGTCGTGGAGCTAAGCTGCAATACCATCAACCCTTGCTCATTTTGTTGCAGCGCCACTTTAAGCGTGCCGTACAGTGCATTGTATTTAATCGCTTGTGCGGTGTAAGCTTGCTCTGAGGCTAGGGCCACGACCAAATCGCTTAAGGACTCTTGGGGCGCTAGCAGCACCTCTATTTCCGCCTGCAAAGGCTCGCCTAAGCCTGAGTGCAAGGCCAACTTACCCAAACTGGCGGCGTGGCTAAGTGGCGCCAGCAATAGCCAACTGAGCGCCAATACTAGTCGTGCTAATGGAGTGTTACAGCGCATTTAGCCCCCATTATTGTTCAATTAAAATTCGCAACATACGACGCAGTGGCTCGGCTGCACCCCAAAGCAATTGATCGCCCACAGTAAAGGCCGACAAATAGTCACCGCCCATGCTTAATTTGCGGATACGCCCAACCGGGGTATGCAAACGGCCCGTCACCGCCGCCGGCGTGAGTTCACGCATGCTGATCTCGCGCTCGTTAGGCACCACGTTCGCCCATGGATTAGCCTCGGCCAACATCTGCTCGATTTCATCTAAAGGCACATTCTTATTAAGCTTAATGGTCAAGGCTTGGCTGTGGCAACGCATGGCGCCTATGCGCACGCAAAGACCATCGATGAGAATGGGATTGGCTGCACGGCCTAAAATTTTATTGGTTTCCACGCCGCCTTTCCATTCTTCCTTACTTTGACCGTTGCCTAAATCTTTGTCTATCCAAGGAATTAAGCTACCGGCCAGCGGCACACCAAAATTTTCCGTAGGAAATTGAGCGTCACGCAAAGTGCTCGCCAGTGTGCGGTCTATGTCTAAAATAGCCGACGCCGGATCGGCCAACAAAGCACTGACCGAAGCATGGGCTGCGCCCATTTGCCGCAGCAATTCACGCATGTTTTGCGCACCGGCACCGGATGCTGCTTGGTAAGTCATGGACGTCGCCCACTGCACCAAATCCGCTTTGAATAAACCATGCAAAGCCATCAACATCAATGAAACCGTGCAGTTACCGCCCACCCAATTGTTATTGCCGGCGGCATAGGCCGCTTGTATCACCTGCATATTGACCGGATCGAGCACAATTACCGCGTCCTTTTCCATACGCAAGGTCGAGGCCGCGTCCACCCAATGACCACGCCAACCGTCTGCACGCAATTTAGGGAATACAGCACTGGTGTAATCACCCCCTTGGCAGGAAATAATCACGTCCATGGCTTTTAAATCGGCGACATTCATGGCGTCTTGCAAGGGCGGTGTATCTTTACCGACCTTGGGCGCGGGCGCGCCTATTTGCGAGGTGGTAAAAAATTGCGGCTCGATTAAGGCGAAATCATCCTCTTCCATCATGCGTTGCATGAGGACAGAACCGACCATACCACGCCAACCGACTAAACCTACTTTTAACATTTCTAATCCAATACCAACATGCTGTTATTTAGCGGACTTTTGCACGGCTTCACCGGCTTTTTCCAAGTCTTTTCCCATGCCGCTGATGGTATTGCATGCGCCTAGCATCAACACCAGCATCACCCACGTAAGATATTTTGTCATAAGTCCTCCTGATACGCGCTATAAAATTACATCGCCGCGACGATTTGATCGCCCATTTCAGAGCATGATACACGCTTCATGCCTGCTTCGTAGATGTCACCGGTACGGTAACCTGCCGCCAATACTTTTTTCACTGCGGTTTCAATGCGTTGCGCGGCCGCTTCATCAGCAAAGGTATAGCGCAACATCATCGCGGCAGACAGTATCGTCGCAATCGGGTTGGCTAAGTTTTTACCGGCGATATCCGGCGCTGAGCCGTGCGACGGTTCATACAAGCCTTTTTTTGTTTCATTAAGTGACGCCGAAGCCAACATACCGATAGAGCCCGTCAACATAGAAGCCTCATCCGACAAGATGTCCCCAAAAATATTACCCGTGACCACCACGTCAAATTGTTTGGGATTGCGGATCAACTGCATGGCGGCGTTATCCACGTACATATGGGTCAGCTCCACTTCTGGGTATTCTTTGGCCACATCAATCACGATTTCTTTCCAGAACTCGGTGGTTTCAAGCACGTTGGCTTTATCCACTGAACAAAGTTTTTTACCGCGCTTCATCGCGATATCAAACGCAACATGGGCAATACGACGCACTTCTGACTCTTTATAAACCATGGTATTAAAGCCTTCACGCTCACCGCTTTCGCCGACACGCATGCCCCGTGGCTGCCCAAAATAAATGTCGCCCGTGAGTTCGCGCACTATCATAATATCCAAGCCTGCCACCACCTCGGGCTTAAGCGTAGAAGCATTGACCAATTCAGGGTATAACAAAGCTGGTCGTAAATTAGCAAACAGGCCTAAATCTTTACGCATCGCTAGCAAGCCACCGTGTTCTGGGCGCAAATGACGCTCTAATTTATCGTATTGTGGGCCGCCAACGGCGCCCAGCAATACCGCATCAGCTTCACGGCAGACTTTCTTTGTTGCATCCGGATAGGGATGGCCATGCAAGTCATAAGCAGCACCACCAATAGATGCCTTAGTAAACTCAAAAGGCATGCCTTCTTTTTTTAACACCTCTAACACGCGGATTGCCTGCGCTGTAATTTCTATACCTATGCCATCACCTGGCAATACTGCGATTTTCATTGTCATGTTCATTTCCTTTAAGTTCTAATGTTTTTTATCGTTATGCCGGCCTAAGCGGATTATCCCGCATTAAGCAAACAACCAAGGTTGCGCGGCTTTATGTTGGCCTTCAAATGCCTTGATTTTATCCGCGTGCAACAAGGTCAAACCAATTTCGTCCAAGCCATTTAATAAGTTATGTTTTGAGGTCGGGTGTATATCAAAGCTAAACGTTTCCCCTGAAGGCAAAGTCACGGTTTGCGTGGGTAAGTCTACCTTTAAAGTGTAGCCTGCTGTCGCTGCACACTCTTGGAAAAGCTTATCCACCATCGCATGGCTAGCCACTATCGGCAACATGCCATTTTTATAGCAATTATTGAAGAAAATATCGGCGTAGCTAGGCGCAATAATCACCCGAAAGCCGTAATCTTCAATCGCCCATGGCGCGTGCTCACGGCTAGAACCGCAACCAAAATTCTCACGCGCCAGCATGATTTGTGCGCCTTGATAACGCGTTTGATTGAGCACAAAATCGGTGTTCAAGGGACGGTTAGTGCAATCCATGCCTGGCTCGCCATGGTCTTTATAACGCCATTCATCGAACAAATAAGGGCCAAAGCCGCTGCGCTTAATGCTTTTTAAAAATTGCTTGGGAATAATCGCATCGGTATCTATATTGGCGCGATCAATCGGACAAGCCAGTCCATTTAATTGGGTAAATGCTTTCATTTTCTATTCCTTTTCGCCTAAGGCCACGCTACGCACATCAACAAAATGGCCTGCAATCGCCGCGGCAACCGCCATGGCTGGGCTCACCAAATGGGTACGTCCGCCTTGACCTTGACGGCCTTCAAAATTACGATTTGAGGTGGAGGCACAACGCTCACCCGGGCTGAGTCTGTCGGCATTCATGGCCAAACACATGCTGCATCCCGGCTCACGCCACTCAAAGCCGGCCTCAATAAAAATTTTATCCAAGCCTTCTGCTTCCGCCATGCGTTTCACTTGACCGGAACCTGGCACCACCATCGCCAATTGAATGGAACCCGCCACTTTTTTGCCTTTTGCCACCACGGCCGCGGCGCGCAAATCTTCAATACGGCTATTGGTACATGACCCGATAAACACTTTATCCAATTTAATTTCTGCAATAGGCGTGTTGGCTTTTAGCCCCATGTATTTCAAGGCATTCTCAATACTGGTGCGTTTGGTCGCGTCTTTTTCTTGTGCCGGATCTGGCACGCAGCCATTAATCGACAACACTTGCTCAGGCGAGGTACCCCAAGTCACTTGCGGTGCAATGTCTGCGCCCTTTAACTCAACCACACTGTCAAATACCGCATCGGCATCGGTGCTCAAGGTATTCCAATAAGCCACCGCTTTATCCCAATCCGCCGCTTTTGGCGCGTATTGACGGCCTTTTAAGTAAGCGGCTGTTTTCGCATCTGGCGCAATAATACCGGCACGTGCACCGGCCTCAATCGCCATATTGCAAATAGTCATGCGACCTTCCATGCTTAAAGCACGAATCACTTCGCCGCCAAACTCAATTGCAAAGCCATTGCCACCCGCCGTGCCTATCTTACCAATCACCGCCAAGGCCACGTCTTTGGCCGTAACACCCACGCCCAATTCACCGTCCACCCGCACCAACAAGCGTTTGGATTTTTTGGCAATTAAGGTTTGTGTCGCCATCACGTGTTCAACTTCTGAAGTGCCTATGCCATGCGCCAAAGCGCCGAACGCACCGTGTGTAGAGGTATGGCTGTCGCCACATACCACGGTCATGCCGGGCAATGTGGTGCCATTTTCAGGCCCAATCACGTGAATAATGCCTTGGTTGGCATGCTTAAATGGGAAGTAAACCAAAGCGCCGGTTTCTTTGATATTGCTATCCAAGGTTTCCACTTGCAAACGCGAGACCGGATCTTCTATGCCTTTTGCCCAATCTTTGGTAGGCGTGTTGTGGTCAGGATTGGCGACGATGGTGTCAGCACGCCAAGGTTTACGGCCAGCCAAACGCAAGCCTTCAAACGCTTGCGGGCTAGTCACTTCATGCACCAAGTGCCTGTCTATATAAATTAAACAAGTGCCGTCCGCATCTTCCTGCACCACGTGCGAATCCCATAATTTGTCGTAAAGCGTTTTTCCCGCCATCATAGCTCCTTAAATTGCTGCCGATTCAAACAAAGACGCCAGCATACCTAAGTTTCAATACCCTGACAATGATATAGGTTATACTAGTATTAGAACTGATAGGATAGTCGCAAAATCCGTCACACCGCCTATGGAAAAGTGGAGAAAAATGGACACCAGACGCAAAGAACTCGCTGAATTTTTACTGGCCTTACGCCAACGCGGCGCCCCTGAAGAGTTTGGCTTTCCCGCAGGCGCGCGCAGGCGCACCCAAGGCTTGCGCCGTGAAGAAGTGGCGCAACTCGCTGGCATCAGCGCCACATGGTACACCTGGATAGAACAAGGGCGCCAAGTCAATGTATCGGCAGAAGCCTTAGAAAGGCTGGCCGGCGCATTGAAGTTGAGCAAATCAGAACGCACGTATTTATTTGATATGGCTGACAAGCGCGACCCGCAAGCCCATGCCTTGGAGTCCGACAGCGTACCAGACACGCTGCTGCATATGCTGGGCAGCATACACATACCCGCCTACATCATGGGCCGCACATGGGATATATTGGCTTGGAACCAGCCCGCCAGCGACTTATTTGTGGACTGGCTCAAGCCTGCCACGCCCAAGCCCAACCTGCTGCGCCTGGTATTCCAACACCCCAGCGCCAAACACTTTGTGGCCGATTGGGAGATGCGCGCCAGACGTTTGGTGGCAGAATTTAGAGCCGATTGCCGTAGCCATTTAGAAGAGCCAGAACTAAAAAAACTGATTTTAGATTTATCTAACAGCAGTCCTGATTTTGCCGCTTTTTGGAAACAACACGATGTATTAGAAAGGCAAGGCGGCCAACGCAAATTCATGCACCCACAGCATGGCTTGATTAGCTACCAACAAATCACCTTAAGACCGGTAGAACAAGAACAGTTAAAACTGGTGCTATTACAGCCAGACTCACTGGCCCATCAATAACTTATACTCCACCGCGTCTTTTAATGCGCGCCATGACGCTTCTATGATGTCGGTCGACACCCCTATCGTCGTCCAGCTTCGTTGTTGATCAGTCGATTCAATGATGACACGTACTTTGGCCGCAGTGGCCTGGCTGCTGTCCAATACGCGCACCTTGTAATCCACCAGTTTAATCTCATTAATGGCCGGATAAAACGCCACTAACGCGCTACGCATGGCTTTATCCAGCGCGTTAACCGGACCGTCGCCCTGCGCGGTGGCCGTAGCGGCTTCACCATGGACGTTGAGGTGTATGGTGGCAGAGGAATTCAAGCTATCGGCGGACGGCTCAAAGATACTGACGTTGTATTGTTTGAGGCTAAAAAACGGTTCGAACTTGCCTAACAGCTTATGCATGAGCAAATCAAACGAGCTTTCAGCACCTTCAAATTGGTAGCCCTCATGTTCCAAGGCTTTGAGTTGTTCCAACACACGGATAGTATCGGGCGAGTCTTTAGTGAGGCTAGCTTCAATTTGCTGCAATTTATTCAGCAAAGCGCCACGCCCCGCCACCTCAGACACCAAAATATGCCGGACATTACCGACTTGCTCTGGGTTGATGTGCTCATAAGAAATGGGATTTTTGTTAACCGCATCAATGTGCATGCCGCCTTTGTGTGAAAACGCATCGTCACCCACGTAAGGGGCTTTATCGTTAAACGGCATATTCGCGACTTCACTCACAAAGCGGGCCACGTAAGTGAGGGTGGCGATGTTTTCTTGCGGGATGCAAGCCAAGCCTAGCTTTAATTGCACATTGGGGATGATGGAACATAAATTAGCATTACCACAACGCTCGCCTATGCCGTTCATGGTGCCCTGCACTTGACTGGCCCCGGCTTGTACCGCCGCCATGGTGTTGGCCACGGCCATTTCGCAATCGTTATGGCAATGTATGCCGATTTGCACTTGAGGAAAACGCGCCACCACCTGCTGGGTAATGGCCAACACCTCATCCGGGAAACTACCGCCATTGGTATCACACAGCGTCAACACATCGGCACCCGCGTCTGCCGCCACTTGCAGGGTTTGCATGGCGTACTCGGCATTGGCTTTGTAGCCATCGTAAAAATGCTCAGCATCAAACACCAGCTCTTTACCTTGCGCTTTTAAATAAGCAATGGTGTCGCCTATCATGGCCAGATTTTCGCTCAAAGTGGTGCGCAGAATGTCGGTGACTTGGTAATCCCAACTTTTTCCAAAAATTGCCACCGCTTGTGTGTTGGCGCTCAATAAAGACTTAAGGTTATTGTCCTCTGCCGCGGCTATGCCTATGCGCCGCGTGCTACCAAAGGCAATGATTTTGGCATGCTGTAATTTAAGCGCAGCCACCCGCTTAAAAAACGCCAAATCTTTGGGGTTGGAGCCTGGGTTGCCTGCTTCTATGTAGCCCACCCCTAAGGCGTCTAATTGCTTAACAATTTTAAGCTTATCTTCAACCGTAAAAGAAACGCCTTGTGCTTGTGCACCGTCGCGCAGGGTAGAATCATAAGCGGTTACTTTACGTTGTTGCATCGTCAATTTCTTTATTATTCTTAAGGGATATTAAAAGACTAATCCCTAAAATTACCAAACTGCAAAGGAAAATCCGTCACCGATTTCTTCACGAAGGCAATGGCATCTTGCAGCAAATCACGCTTAGCCCCGTTCACTCTAACGGTATCACCTTGTATGCTGCCCTGCACCTTCAAGCCAGAATCTTTAATCAGCTTAACGATGCGCTTAGCCAAATCACTGTCTATGCCGTCTTTGATTTTGAGTTCTTGCTTCACTTTATTGCCGCCTATTTTTTGCAGGTCTTTATGCTCCAGACGCTTGGTCGAATCCGGCTCTTTTTTCTCCATACCGGGCAATAAAATATCTTTAATCTGCTCCAACTGAAAATCGTTATCGCCAAACAAAGTGATGATGCTGTCTTTTTCATTCAGCTCCACTTTTGCCGACGTGCCTTTAAAGTCATAACGATTGGTAATCTGCTTACCGGCCGTGTCTATGGCGTTTTTTAGTGCGACCATATCCACTTCGGATGAAATATCAAAACTGGGCATTTTCTCTCCTCAAAAACACGCAAGCACCAAGTGTTTATTCAAAATGACAAACGTAGTCTAGGGTTTCCGTAACTTCAATGTCAAAACTGGAATTGGCCGGCACGGTGAATTTGTCGCCCGCCGCATACGCCGTCCAGTTGGTTTCGCCTTGCAAACGCACTTTGCACGCGCCCAAATTGATTTCCATCAATTCCGGTGCGGCGGTATTAAAGGTTAAAGAGCTAGGGAAAATCACGCCTATGGTGCTGCGCGTGCCATTGGGGAACATCACGGTGTGGCTGACACACTTGCCATCAAAATAGATGTTGGCTTTCTTTTTAACGCTAACATGATCAAATTGTGCCATTTGCTTGGGCTCTCAAAATAATGAAAACAGCATTATCGCAGAAAAGCCCGGCCTATCCAAGGCGCGCGGGCAAGGCTAAGGCAAGCACAGGGAATAAATCGCCGGCTTTAAACCGACTTGGTTTTAATGGGATGGCTGTTTTGCTTTATGGGTAACACGGCACGTCTGCAAGCAAGGGCGCCTGCTGATCTTTGGCCGACAAACTCGGCGCACCTTGTATGGGCCATGCTATGGACAATGCTGGGTCGTTCCAAGCGATACTGCGCTCAAATTCTGGCGCATAGTAATCCGTGGTTTTATACAAAAATTCGGCCGTAGCTGACGTCACCAAAAAGCCATGGGCAAAACCTTCGGGCACCCACAGCATGCGTTTATTTTCCGCGGACAGTTCCAACGCCACGTGCTGGCCAAAGGTCGGTGAGCTTTTGCGTATGTCCACCACCACATCGAACACAGCACCTTGCACCACCCGCACCAATTTACCCTGTGGCTGCTCTATTTGATAGTGCAGCCCACGCAATACGTTTTGTGCAGAACGGCTGTGGTTGTCTTGGACAAAATCCAAATCACGGCCTATCAACTGGGCAAACTGGCGGCGATTAAAACTTTCAAAGAAAAAGCCCCTGTCATCGCCAAACACTTTAGGTTCGATGATGAGTACGCCCGGAATAGCGGTCTGTATGACCTTCAAAATCGCGTCCTATCGCTTAACAGCCTTAACAAATACTGACCGTAGGCACTTTTAGCCAAAGGCTGCGCTAATTTCTCCAATTGCTCGGCATTGATGTAGCCTTTGAAATAGGCTATCTCTTCCGGGCAGCACACTTTCAAACCTTGCCTGTGCTCTATGGTTTGAATAAAGTTGCTGGCATCAATCAAACTTTCGTGCGTGCCGGTATCCAGCCAGGCATAACCGCGCCCCATGATTTCCACGCTCAATTGATTTTGCTCTAAATAGAGGCGATTTAAATCGGTAATTTCCAGCTCACCCCTAGCAGAGGGCTTGAGATTAGCCGCCATGTCCAACACTTGGTTGTCGTAAAAATACAAGCCGGTGACCGCATAATTGCTCTTAGGACGCAAAGGCTTTTCTTCCAAACTGGTGGCGCGGCCTTGTTTATCAAATTCCACCACGCCATAACGCTCCGGATCTTGCACATGGTAGGCAAACACCGTCGCCCCTTGCTCACGCGATGAGGCTTGTTCTAGCTGCTTATGCAGATCGTGACCATAAAATATGTTATCACCCAACACCAAGGCACTCGGGTCCTTAGCCACAAAGTCTTTGCCTATGATAAACGCCTGTGCCAAACCATCAGGACTGGCTTGCACGGCGTATTGCAAATTCAAACCCCAATCGCGACCATCGCCTAACAACTGCTCAAATCGTGGCGTATCTTGAGGGGTGGAGATGATTAATATATCGCGTATGCCAGCCAACATCAGCGTACTGAGTGGGTAATAAATCATGGGCTTGTCGTAAATAGGCAGCAACTGCTTAGAGACTACTTTAGTTACCGGGTGCAAGCGCGTGCCTGAACCGCCTGCGAGGATAATGCCTTTTCGTTGCGCCATAATGCTCTCTAGATGGGTTATTTTTCCAACACTTCAGCCAACATGCGTGTTACGCCTATCTGCCAGTGCGGCAACTGCAAGCCAAACGCAAGTTGGAGTTTACTGGTATTTAGCCGAGAATTCAAAGGGCGCCGAGCGGCGCTAAGGAACTCACTGGTCGGCACCGCTTGAATGGCCGATGGTGCCACTTTAATCGGCACGCCTGCTTGCCTAGCCTGCTCAAGCACAAACGCCGCATAAGCGTGCCAAGTTGTTTCGCCTGTCGCCACCAGATGGTACAAGCCACTTAACTGCGGATTTTGCACAGCGGCGCGCAGGGCATGCGCCGTGACATCGGCCAATAAATCCGCACCGGTAGGCGCACCGATTTGATCATTGATGACTTTTAACTGCTCACGTTGCTGCGCCAACTGCAACATGGTTTTAGCAAAATTCCGGCCTCGTGCCGCATAAGCCCAACTGGTACGGAAAATTAAATGCTGGCAATCCGCCCCGATAATGGCCTGTTCGCCAGCCAATTTACTGGCGCCATAAGCACTCAAAGGTCGGGCAACATCGCTTTCCAACCAGGGCACATCGCCACTGCCATCAAACACGTAATCGGTGGAATAATGCACCAACCAAGCGCCGCTAGTTTTAGCCGCCTGCGCTAACACCCCCAGCGCCTTGGCATTCACAGCATGCGCCAGCTCAGGCTCGCTTTCGGCTTTATCCACCGCCGTGTAAGCGGCCGCATTAACGATCACATCCGGCGCCACATCCCGCACGGTTTTGGCTAGGCCAATTAAATCCGTCAAGTCGCCACAATGATCTTGACTGCGCGCATCCAGCGCTACCAGCTCACCCAATGGCGCAAGACTGCGTTGCAGCTCCCAGCCCACCTGACCATTTTTGCCTAACAAGAGAATTTTCATAAATTGCAACGTCGCTTAACTAAATTTAATGCCTAGGCATAATACTATAAAAGCCACCTACCCTACGGTACATGGCTTTCTCGTTTTGTTGAAAATAACAGTACGGTTTATTTAACCCCGGCTCACCACGCGACCACAATCCCATTCAGCAGCTTTTCCATAAAATTCATGCTGCTCATGCCTTGCCGCCTTTTTTTCCGATGGCTTGATGCGCATTGCCCAAAGCGTTTTCCAATTGCTGCGCTGCCAACTGCCTTGCGTTTAACTTGCTGACTACCGGCTTGCCCGTGCTCTTTTCCAGTTGCTGGCGTGCAGCCTTGGCGGTCTTGGCACCCTCTGCGGCCACCTGCGCACTTTCAGCAAAACCTTCTGGGTTGCGCACCTGCGAAATATCCGTGGCGGCCACTTCGGCCAGCATGTTGAGCACCAGTTCGGTATTGGTCATGTTGTCGCGTAGGTTTTCTTTCTTTAGCCCTTTGTGCTGTTTGTATTCCCGTGTGGCCATGCCGCTCCATACGCGGCTCATCAAATCGGTGAGTGAGGCATATTCCTTGCCTTGCCCAACTCCGGCTTTGTCCCATTCGTCGGTCAGCGCTTTGCGCACTTCGATGGATTTGATGCGTTGGTTGATCCAATTCTCGCCGTAACCCAAGCGGCGGTAATTCTGGATAGCGCGGTCTATCGAGAGCTCTGGGTCAACCGTTTCGTCCAGCCGTTCACGGCCCACTTGCGCCAGCCACAGCTTGAAAGGCTCAGCGCGCTTGCTGGGGATGGATTGGATCAAACGCAGAATTTGCTCGGTGTCGGCCACGTCAGTCAGATATTTTTTGCCATCTGCCGCTTTCATTTTCAGTTGGTTAGTCACACTAACCAACTGGCTACCATCGGCAATCAACTTATTTTTGAGCCATTTCCAGTAATTTCTGACCTTCTTGTAATCGGACTGATCGGTCAAAACGGCAATGATGTCTAACACCGAAAACCACCACTTTTCATTGTCAGCATCCCATTCGGCGCGGACTTGCTGCGATTCAAATAGTTTGATCTTGTCTTGTGGTTCGCTCATGGTTTTATCTCCAATGCCTGTCATTCCACTTGACTGTCCGACAGGCAGGCGGCAGGTAGGTCAATCTCCGCAACGATGGCATCAATCTCTGAGCGCAATTTATCAATCTTGGCGATGAGAGATTGTATGGCTGAATAGATTCTAACAAAAAAGGGTATAGCCAGGCATTTGTTTTAATGACAAAAGATGAAACTTTTCAACCTACCCTGCCCTAAAAAAATACCACCGCAAGGGTGGTATTTTTATTTGGTGGAGCAGCGGCGACGCCACGCGGCCACTGCCGAACGAGTCACGATGGGGTTGCCAACCACCGCCAGAAACAATTAAATTAAACATCCACCAATCCCATCACTTGAGTTCATACCAAACACCGCGCCCACTCCCCTGCCGATTCAAATGACCACGCTCTACCAGATTGCGGAAGTGTTGCTTCAGCGTGTTTCGACTGACACCCGTCAATTTAATGGCCTCGCCGATCGTAACACGTCCGTGCTCGCGGGAAAATTCGACGATCTGCAGTGACAGTTCGGGCAAGGTGGCCAGTATGATTCTCTCCCGCTCAACCTTCTTCTCCAGCCGTCGCACCTGCTCAGCCAAGGATCGAAGGAAGAACACCAGCCACGGCTGCCAATTCGGTGACTCCGTGCGGACCGTGCCCTGCGTCTGACGCAACGCGAGGTAGTAGGCTTCCTTACTCTGTTCGACCACGCTCTCCAGTGAACTGTACGGCACGTAGGCGTAGCCCGCCTGCAGCAGAAGCAAGGTGGTCAGCACGCGCGACAGCCGCCCGTTGCCATCCTGGAAAGGATGAATCTCCAAGAAGACAACGATGCACAGGGCGATGATCAGCAACGGATGCAGTCGGGCTGCGTCACGCTCTTGGTTCACCCATGTCAACAGTTCCGTCATCAGCCGGGACGTGTCAAACGACGTCGCCGTCTCGAACACGATGCCGATCTGCGCGCCGGTCTCATCAAACGCGGCGACGCTGTTCGAGTGGATTTTGTAGCCGCCTCGATGCCGTGCATCTTTCTCGCTGTGGCGCAGCAAGATCTGGTGCAACTGCTTGACGTGGTTCTCGCTGAACGGGATGTCCTGCCAGGACGAGAACACAAGATCCATAAGTTCGGCGTAGCCTGCCACCTCTTGCTCGTCCCGGGTCTCGAACTTCTGGACGGCCAGATTGGA
>SXVG01000087.1 GCA_005791685.1 Methylotenera sp.
CTGACCAGATTTAACCAGCCTGATCGCTTCTTGCTTAAATTCTATCGTGTACTGCGCTTTTGATTGTTTCAACCTCATTTACTGCTCCTTTAGCTAATTTTATCATCAGCTATGGACTCCAGTTTTTGAGGGCAAGGTCACCTTCAGAAGATGTTAGGGATTTCAGTTGACGTTCTCACACCTAAAGCATTGCCAGATAGTTTTCGTGCCAAAGTACTTGCAGAGGCGGTGCTGGTATGAAAAAAGACGAATTAGTCGTGCACCAGACTTACTTGCACATATTCTTCAAGCCATTGATCGTATTAACCCCTACACAGATGATATAGATGAAGTTGGATTTTTAGAAAACGAGCGGGGGCCTTAAAATTTGGGCAATCCACCCCGCCTCAAAACTCACTTCTGCTGGGAAGCGCTGGATTGATGATGCGTTCAGCGCTGTCCGCACCACAAACCGGCAAGCCTTCTGGCTTAAGCAAGCCCAGTTGCACCAATACGCAGGCCTGATCCCAGTAAATGTGTTCGTGGCTTATTTTTCCGTCTTTAATCCCCACGATCACGACAAAGCCAACCTGCACTTTCTTCCCGGTAGGCTGTAACGCGGGCAGCATCCAATCGATAACGGTGGTATGGGTAAAACTGATGATTAATTCTTCTACAATCTGGGTGTCGCCGACGGTTAAAGAAACCCGCTTCATTACAACATCGGGTGGGAAGAATTTACCAACAAGATGATGGGCATAAAAATGCCTAACGCCTTCGTATCCATAGCCCCCTACCATGCTGGGGACATTATGCAGGTGCGGATGATCAGTCATCGTGGCCATGGTGGTTTCAAGGTCACCTTGGAGTTCAGCGCCCACATGCGCCTCCAACACCTTGATCATGGCTTGCTGAGCGGTTGAATATTGCGTACCCATATCAAAACTCCATTGCCGATAAAATAAAGCTTAAAACGGCTATTTTAAATTATACAAAATTGACTTGTACACGCTTACCCAATGTCTTCTTGTGTCATGCCCGCCTCTTTTCTAGTGCGTAAAATAGCATCCAAAGCGGGCATTTCTTCTCGCTCTAGACGTTCGACCTCTGCACGTACCGCAGGATCGGATAGCGCAATCGCCATCAACTCTTCATGTGTTCTCATTTTTAATTATCACCCTGCCATTCCAAATAACGGTGTATTCACGAATAAACAATAGCAAATAGGCTAAGTTCCATCAAACTTAATTTGCACAACAAGCCCGCCAACATTCTAAAATGGGCCTAATAAATCGCTGTGCCAACAGAATACATAGAGCCAAAGAGCAAAAGCCCCGTATCGCTACGGGGCTTTTGCTCTTTTTAAATCACGGCAAACCTAGGCTTGGGCTTGTTTAAAACTTATAGCTGGCCCCCACTTCCACATTGCGTTCCGCACCCGGGAATATGCCGTCTGGGTTTCGGCTGGCGATGTACTTCTTATCGGTGAGGTTTTTCACTGAAGCAAACAAGGATAGGTGCTTATCAAGCGCGTAATAGGCATTCACATTAAAGGTGGCATAAGCGGGAATTTTTCCCTTGGTGCCATCGTCTGTTTCAAGCTCGGTGTTGGCTGCATCCGCGTATTGACTGGTCAGATAATAGGCCGCTAGGTTAAGTTTTAAGCCGCCCACGTTGTAAGAAAGGTTGGCATTGCCAGTAAATTTAGGCGCGTATGGCAAACGGTTGCCTGTAGGTCCCAGTGCATTATTTTTAAATTCTGCCGTTGCCACATACGTCCCATTGCCATCGATTTTCCAGCCAGAGCCAAGCTCATAGGCCAAGGCAAACTCTAAGCCTTGATTCAGTGTTTTACCTGCATTGGCCATGTCCACGGCACCCGATAGACTCTGATTGATGATTTGGTTAGCAAAATCCATGTGGAAAGCCGTGGCTTCATAGGTCAGTTTCTGTAGGATTCCGCGCACACCTATTTCATAATTGCTGGAACGCTCGGCATCCAATTGCTGATCCACCCCATCACTGCTGATGGCGGTGGCCGTCATGGCCGGTGAAAATCCTTTAAACACCCCAGCAAACAACTGGGCTTGCGGCACCAACTGCCAAGTGGCGCCTATGCCTGGGATGATCTCGGCATTACTGGTGCTGCCACCAAGCCCGTTTAATTCATTTTTAAGTTTTTGCTGGTAATTTTCCACGCGCAAGCCAGGCGTAACCGCCACTTGCGGGCTTAATTCAAAACGGTTCTGCGCATACAAAGCCAACCCTTCTGCCTTTTCCGTGACATTGCCGGTTAATGTGCCAGTGCGCGCATTGGGGTCGGTTTTAGAGCGCACGGTTTGATTGCTCAAATGGTCGCTGTGTAAACGCACGCCTATTTCCGCTTCATTTTTCAGGCCAAAACTGTTGTATGTTATGAACATACGCGTGTCCATGCCCATCATTTCAAAATCACGGTTACGCCCTGTCATGCAATACTGGCTTGCCGTTAAGCTGGAATCACAACTGCGGAATGTGGTGCCGTTGGCATTTTTGGACTGAATATCACGCCGCCAAAAATCACGGCTTAACTGCGTCCAATACAGCAAGGTATTGAGTTTCACCGCGCTGCTGATATCCCATTCGTGGTTAATATCAAAAGACTGTCTATCGGTAATGAAATAATCGTTGGGCGCTGGATTTTTATCAGGATCGTTTCTGTACTCATTTTTTCTTAAACCCACGTAAGAGGTATTCACTGCATTGTCGTAATAAGTAAATTTAGCGCTTAACCATTGATTTTCATTGATCTGCCGACCGCCTTTGAGAACCACATCGGTCATGTCAAAGCCGTTATGACGAAATCCATCGCCGCGCGAGGTGATGGCGCTAATGCCGGCGATGGTGTCGCCGGATTCGCTGCCACCGCCTGCATCCAAGCCAAGCAAGCCATAACCATGCGAACCGGTTTTTGCGGTCAGCTTTACCCCCTCTTGCGGGTCCTTGGTTTTATAATTAATCACCCCGCCTATGGTGGTTGGGCCATAACGCAAACCTGCCGCGCCTTTGAGCACTTCTATGCTCTCCATTCGCTCTATTCTAGGGCTGTAATAGGATTCATTGGCTAGGAACAGGCCAGGAGCAACCGGCACACCGTCCTCCAACACCAGCAACTTTTGGCTGCGGTTGGGATTCAAGCCGCGCATACCGATATTAGGGATAAACCCGTAGCCCTCTTCTTCTCTAATCACGACACCGGGCACGGCTTTTAGGGCGTCTTGGGTAGACAGGGGTTGCTTAAGCTCCAACGCCGCCTTTTCTATCACGGCAACAGCACCAGGCAACTTAGCCCATGCCTGCTCATCACTGCCTATCACATCAATACGTGGCAAGCTGACTTCATTGGCTTGTGCGCTTAGGTTAAATGCGAAAATAGCATGGACAGCCAGTGCCAGCTGCTTCAGTCTTAAATGTTGGGTTTGTTTTTTCATGTATTGCATTCCTTTAATGAATCTTAACGCTACAAATCTAATTATAGATGATAATCATTATCATTACCAGTTAAATTTTAAGGGGATGAGCATGGCGGAAAATACGCACGATTAACAGCGCAGACGGTGCGCAAAAATGCCTGGCCCCAGTCGCATGGCTAAGGGTTATAATCGAGCTGAAAAGGTGTGGCTAACTTAAAGGAGCGGTCATGAAACAGTGTGCATTAGCAATGGCTTGGTTAATGGCGGGGTCAGCATGGGCAGCCCCTGAGACCTATGTGATAGACGGCAAGCATACCCTGCCAAGATTTTCTTACAGCCATTTCGGCTATTCAACGCAACTGAGCCGTTTTGATAAAACGTCCGGCACCATTGTTTTGGATAAAGCGGCCAAAGAGGGTTCGGCGACCATCACGATAGAGACCAGCTCGGTGAATACTGGCTATGCCCTATTTAACGAGCACATTCAAGAAGCGGATTTTTTTGATGCGGCCAAATTTCCAACGGCCACCTTTGTATCCACTCAATTTCATTTCGACGGCGATAAAATCAACGCCATAGATGGCTTACTAACGATTAAAGGCGTGAGCAAAGATGTGACGCTGTCTGTCACGTCGTTCATGTGCATGCCCCACCCCATGGCTAAAAAAGAAGCTTGCGGCGCCAATGCACGCACCGTGGTGAAGCGCAGTGAGTTTAATATGGGCAAACATGTCCCGTACGTCAGCGACGAGATCACGATAGATATTCCAGTGGAAGCGATTAAAAAACACTAAAGAACGGTAGCCCGATCAAGCGGCAAACCATTTAGCGGGCGATCCTGCATAAAATCAGCGGGAACATCAATGCTGTGCAACAAATCAAAAAACTCGTTCCAAGTTTTTGCGCCTGGCCGTTTTGACAGGACAACATCGCCCGTGGCATCGTCTCGTGTAATATAAACTTCCTCACCATCAAAGCGGAATCCCACTGGCAAGCGTACAGCTTGACTGGCTCCATTTTTGAACAGCTTAGCAATGCGCGTTTTTATCATGACCTTCTCCTAGCAGAACATAATAATCGTACATGCTACGGCATATCAAATAAAGTGGGGATGATTGCCCGCCTTCCTTAACGCGAACATATCAATTTGCCGTTTGACATAGGCGCACAAAGGCCTGAGCATCCAAGGAGCAGCGCCCTACTAAGACGCCATCAATATCGGGCATTTCTAATAAGGCCAAGGCATTGTCGGGGTGTACGCTGCCCCCATATAGAATACGCACCTTATTCGCCACGTCTGCATTGCATCGTGCGACACGTGCACGAATAAAACGATGCACTTCTTGTGCCTGTTGCGGTGTGGCCGGCACATCGGTGCCAACAGCCCATAAAGGCTCGTAAGCCAGCACCGCTTGCGTCAACGTTTCCGGGCCAAAACGCCTTAAAATGGAATCCAACTGACGCCCAACGACGTATTCTGTCCAATCCGATTCACGC
>SXVG01000088.1 GCA_005791685.1 Methylotenera sp.
TCGGGTAAGAAATACAAACAATGCCATGGCGTATTAAATTAACTCACAATGGAAAACTTACCCATGGTCGACCCCGCGCAAACTACCGTACAATCGCCTTGCATAGGCGTGTGCACGATGAACGACACAACAGGCTTATGTTTAGGTTGCTACCGCACGACGGATGAAATTAAAGCGTGGTGGGACATGACAGAAACGCAGCAAAAAGCCCTGTTAAATGCGCTGCAAGACCGGCAGCTTAGCCAGGCTAATTTCGACGATTAGCTTGCGGGTTTATCCCGATACACCCCCACGATCAGACCTTGTTGCGCTAGGCGCTGGAGTAGCTCGCCGCCGAATTGTTGCACGGCGTCTGCACTTAAGTGATTTAAGCGCTCAGCCATCAGCTTAATTGCTTCTTTCCCCGTCATGTTGTGGCTGGTCAGCATGGTCAGCAAGTCATGACTTAAGCCATTCAATTCAATAAATTGCACTTGCCCCGTGGCGTCGCGAAACACCGCCAGATAGCTGGCTTGGGGTGACTTGGGTTTGTGCCGCGCGGAAATTTTATGCACGGCATAGGGGTAGCTTAAGAGCTGCAAGCTGGCATTGAGCACCGGTTGATAATTTAATAGGTCGCTAGCCCGGCAGATTTTTTGCTGTGCAAACTGGCTGCCTGCTTCTAGGTCGGGCATGATGGCCACCTTTAATTCTATCCATTCGTAGTGACAAAGGCTGCTTAAATAGGGTGGTAGGTTGGCGTCGGCTAGCGTCGCGCTGGATAAATAGCTCAAAAATTCCAGCGGTATTTGATGGAATAGCGGGGTGTTGGCGCTGTGGTCGCGTAAGAAGCCGCGCAGCAATTTTAACCAAGCACGCTTGCCCATGACTTTTTGCGCCACCGGAAAGCAGGCCGAAATCACATTAAAGACATTGTTAAACACGATTTCTTGGTAAACCTGCATGCCTCTGGCTGAGGTATTTGCTGGCCTGGCTTGCTGGCTGGGATCGCGTAAATAAGCACTGAACGCTTGTTGGTATTGCGCTAAGCTGGCGAGGTCTGGCGTCATGGCTGTCATCTCAAGCGGCCTTAATGGCTTGCCGCTGCATGTCGGCTATTTTGTCGATTTCTTGCATTACTACGGCCAAGGGCGGAATGTTGGTATCGCGTTCTAAGCACGTCGGGACGGTGCCAAAGCGTTGGTAGGCGGCGGCCAATAAGGCCCAGACCGGATCAATCACAGCGCTGCCGTGGGTGTCTATCAATAAATCCGGCGCTTGTTGGTAGTGCCCGGCCATGTGCGCATAGACGATACGCTCAGTGGGTAGGTCGGCTAAAAAGGCGCTAGCGTCAAAGCCAAAATTAACGCTGTTGACGTATAGATTGTTGAGGTCCAAGTGCAACAAGCAATCGGCTTCATCTAACACGGCCTTGATGAAACTCAATTCGTCCATGTCAGAGATGGGGGCTTGCACATAGTAAGACACGTTTTCGACAGCGATGCGCTGGCCCAGTATGTCCTGAGTTTGCCGGATGCGCTGGGCCAGGTGCCGAACCGCTTGCTCGGTAAACGGGAGGGGTAACAGATCGTATAAATAACCTTGCCCAGCTTGGTAGCCATCGCTAGAATAACTCAAATGCTCGGTGTAGAGGCCGATGCGGTGCTGCAACAAAAAGGCTTTCACTTGCCGTAAAAAATCAGTATTAAGCGGCGTTAAGCCGCCTAGCGACAAACATAGACCATGGCCAACCAGCGGATAGCGTTCGCTTAGGCTGGCCAGTTGCTTGGTGGGCAGGCCGCCTACCCCTAGCCAGTTTTCTGGGGCGATTTCTAAAAAGCTAAGCTTGGCCAGCGACGGGTCGCCGTTAGCCGCCAGTAGGGGGGCGATAAGCGGACGTTTTAGAGCCAAGCCAACGCCGCTGATGCTGGCATGGGGGTGGGCGTTGGTGGGCATATTGGTTTTTTGTGCTTAAAGACTTATTTTTTGGTCTTTTTCAGGGATTGCATCATTTCTGCACTGCACGCGCCTTCTTGCATTTTTTCCGCGCTGCATGCGCCTTCTTTCATCTTGCTGCTATCGCTGCTGGTCGCTTTGTTTTTATCAGCGCTGCTGGCTTTAGTTTTTTCGCTGGCGCATTGCCCTTCTTTGGCTTTCGCCGCGCCACAAACACCGCCGTGTAATTTTTTTGTGGTAGCCGCGTTTTTGCTGCTGTTGTCCGCTACTTGATAGCCCTGGCTCAAGCTAGTGGCAGTAAATGGATTTTCAGCGGCCTGGCTGACGCCACCAGCCAAGCTTAAGGCTAAGGCGCTGCTTAGGTTTAAGGCTATTTTCGCTTGCATTTTTTTCATGATCTATCCTTTAAGATGGAAGTTTTTTATGGGGTGGTGGCGGATTATTTTGTTAGCTGGGCGAGATTTTTTGCTCCAGCAGCTTGAGGTAATGCGCCGAATCCAAGGCGCTGTTATGACGTTGTGCCTGCCAAATGGTTTCAGCCAGACAGTCGATTAAATCGTGGTAGGCCAAATGTGCGTCAGCGTATTTTTCACGTAATTTAACATGCATGGCCCTAATGCCTGGGGGTTGATCTATGCTGATTTGCTCTATCACCGATAAATGCAAGCTGATGTGTAGAAAAGGGTTGGTTTCGCCCATTTCTGGAAAGTAGGCTTGCTGCAGATAACGCTCAGGTGCGTTGAATATAGCATGGTATTCCGGGTGCATTTGCATGACTTCCACGGCGATTTTTTCTAAGTCGCTGAGCACGGCTGTTTGCTTAAATTTGGCCCAAGCATCGAATAGAAATTGCCGAGCTTGATTGCGACTGGGGTTGTATAAACTCATTTTTGTCAGTGGTACTCTTTGGCGTTAAACTCACACAAATCTTCTATACAGCAGTTGACACATTTGGGCTTGCGTGCTTGGCAAGTGTAGCGTCCGTGCAAGATCAGCAAGTGGTGCGCGTCTTGCATGAATTCGACTGGGATGCTTGCAAGGTATTTCTTTTCCACTTCCAATACGGTTTTACCGGTGGCCAGTTTAATGCGGTTGCCTAAGCGAAACAAATGCGTGTCAACGGCGATGGTAGGTAAGCCAAACGCGGTATTTAAAATGACGTTGGCGGTTTTACGCCCTACGCCGGCTAAACGTTCCAGCGCTGCTCGATTATTGGGCACTTGCGATTGGTGCTCGTTGATTAAGGTCTGGCAGGTGGCCAAGATGTGTTTAGCCTTGGATCGATACAAACCTATGCTGTTTATATAGGCTTCCAAGCCGTCTAGACCTAAGGCTAAAATACTGGCCGGTGTGTTGGCCACGGCATAGAGTTTTTCGGTGGCGAGGTTCACCCCGTTGTCGGTGGCTTGGGCCGATAAAATGACCGCGATGAGTAGTTCAAAGGTGCTGTTGTGTTTGAGCTCGGTAGCGGGGTTAGGGATGGCAACACTTAAGCGCCTAAATATTTCATGACGTTGTTCTGCATTCATGGTTAATGGCGCTGGGCGATTCCCCGTTGATTTAAGGGCGCGCTAGTGCTTCATGGCTGGCTGTGCGCTGAGCGCGCTAGCTTCGGTCGTCTGTGCTCTGCGCATTTCTATGCAATTGCGTAGGACGATTAAACTGCCTAAGCCTAGAAAAGCGCCGGGGGGCAATACCGCCAACAAAAAGCCATGGTAGTCGACACTGGTCCACATGAAAGCATGGGCCGACTGACCTAAGACCAAATCCAGCCCAGATAATACCGTGCCCTTACCGACCAATTCTCGAATCGCACCCAATAAGCCCAGTACCAGCATCAAGCCTGAGCCCATCATGAAACCGTCCAGCATGGATGGGATAGGGGGATTTTTTGCAGCAAACGATTCCACTCGGGCCAGTACGATGCAATTAACCACGATTAATGGAATGAAGATGCCCAGCACTTTATGCAGTTCATGGGCAAAAGCGTTGATGGACAAGTCGATCACGGTCACCAAGGCGGCAATCACCAAAATGAATACCGGCACGCGAATTTCGTTCGGTACATACTGACGCACCGGCGACACCGAGCCGTTAGCTGCCGCCATCACCAAAGCGGTCGCAAAACCTAAACTTAAGCCGTTTACCGCGCTGGTGGTAACGGCTAAGGTCGGGCACATGCCTAGCAATTGGACCACGCCAGAGTTTTGTTTCCACAAGCCATTGACGGTAATTTCTTTGTAGAGAGTGTTCATAAAAATTCCTAGCCTATTGAGCGCTTGCTGCAAACAGCATTTGTTGGTTCATTTCATAATACTGCAGCGCTTTTAGCACCGCTTTAACCACGGCACGCGGGGTAATGGTGGCGCCCACCATGTAGTCAAATTGGCCACCGTCTTTTTTTACCCGCCACTTTTCGACCGGCGTTTTGGCTATGGATTCATTGTCAAACCATTTAATCCAATTGTCGTGCGCGATGTCTATGTAATCGCCTAAGCCTGGGGTTTCTTTGTGGGCCAGCACACGCACACCGCTGATGGCGCCATCGGCGCGTATGGCGATGAGCAGTTTAATGTCGCCGCTGTAGCCGTCATGCGCAATCGCTTCAAGGATTACGCCGGCCGGTTTTTGTTGGAGTGTGGCAATGTTAGCCACGTTAGGCAAGCGGTTGCCCAATAAGTCATTCGGTTCTATGCGCACTTGGGCTGCCAGTAGATCGTTGTCGTAGTTCTCTGCCGGCAAAATTTGCTTAAACAGTGCCAACCGGGCTTCTTTTTCGCTGGCTTCTATGGCTGGACGCGTGGCAATAAACACATAGGCGAGCAATAGCGTGCCGATGAAAGCAAAAGCCAGCATGGCCACGGCTGTTTTTAGGGCATGTTTGATGATGGTTTTTGCCATGCTATTTCTCGTGCCCAAACACGCGTGGTTGGGTCAGCGCATCTATCAGTGGGACGCACATATTCATGATGAGCACGGCAAAAGCCACGCCATCTGGGTAGCCGCCATAGACGCGTATCAAATAGGTTAACACCGCCACGCCAGCGGCAAAATAGAGTTTGCCTTTGGGGGTGGTGGGTCCGCTGACCGGGTCGGTGATAATGAAAAAAGCGCACAACAGCGATGCGCCGCTCATTAGGTGGAATGCGGGGTGGGCAAAATGGCTGGGGTCAGCCAAATAGAAAGCGCCAGAAATGCCGGCCAGTGCCAGTAAAAATGCCGTGGGCAAATGCCAGCTAATGATGCGTTGTTGGAGTAAATACAGGCCACCTAGGAAATACGCTGCGGTCACGTATTCTTGGCCGCGACCACCAAAGCTACCGAATATGGGCGCCAAATTGATGCTGGCGACGTCTTTATTAAGCATGAGTTGCGTTTTTAAATAATCCAGCGGCGTGGCCGAACTAATGCCATCCACGGTGACCGTTGCTGGCAGGGTTTGCTGGAAAATAAAACGCCATTGCTCGGACCAGCTTAATGGGTGCTCGGCTAGGGACAAGGGCGCAGGCCATTTAGTCATCAGTAGCGGAAAAGAAATGAGCAATACGGCGTAGCCTACCATGGCTGGATTAAACGGGTTGTAGCCTAGGCCACCGTAGAGCTGTTTGGCGACGACGATGGCAAAAAAAGTGCCGACCACCACCAGCCACCAAGGGGCCAAAGCAGGCAAGGCCAAAGCCAATAGCCAGGCCGTCACGACCGCGCTCATGTCCATTAGATAGGGCTGTATCGGGCGTTGGCGTATTTTCAGTAAGGCGGCCTCGGTGATTAAAGCGGTGGCGGTGGCGATGCTGATGGATACTAAAATGCCGGCGCCATACACCCAAGTGTAAGCCGCGATGCCAGGCAGCAAGGCCAGCAACACTTTAAACATAATGGTGCTAACACTGGGGGCGTTACTGATGTAGGGTGAGCGGTTCAATTTTTATCCTCTAGCTAGTCTGGGGTCGCTTTAGTTAATTGTACTTGTTCACGCAGGGCATCGGTTTGATTAATTTCGGCTTGCACGCTGGCGCTGACATTTTCCGTGTTTTTTGGCGTAAGGCCGGCTTGTGCGGCGGCCAGTTTGGCGGCTTTGGCGCGCTCTATGGCCGCTGCAATCAGGGCTTGTTTGTCAGCCGGGCTCGCTTTGACCTCGGCCGCGGTGGGGGTAGGCTGGGCTGGCGCTGCGCCACCGGCTAGTTTTTGCGCCTTAGCACGAGCAATGGCGGCGGCGATGGCCGCTTGCTTGTCAGTCACAGCCGCATCACTAGGCGCGGCGGTCGGCGCATCGCTATTGCCGGCCCGGCTGATTTCGGGTTTGCTGGCGGCGGCGCGTTCCGCATGTTTTTGCGCACGTTCTAGTTTTTCCCGTTCTATGCGTGCTAACCTAAATTCATTGCGTTCACGGGCGAGATCAGCCGCTTCTTGGGCTTTGTCGGCAGCGATGATTTCACTTTTTGCATAGCGGTAATATTGCACCAATGGAATGGTGCTGGGGCAGACGTAGCTGCAACAACCGCATTCTATGCAGTCAAACAATTTGTAATCGCGGGCCTTTTCGAAGTTGTCGGATTTGGCAAACCAGTACAGCTCTTGTGGCTGCAAATTAACCGGGCAAGCATCGGCGCAACGCGTGCAGCGTATGCAAGGCATGGCAGGAGGGGCCGCCGGGAATAAATCTGCTGTGGCCGCGATAATGCAATTGGCCGCTTTGGTGATGGGCACTTGGCTGTTGGGTAAATCAAACCCCATCATGGGGCCGCCCATGATGTAATGGCTGGTGTTGGCGTGTGCGCCACCGGCGGCGCTCATTAAGTCTGGCAGTGGGGTGCCAAACAACACCTCAAAGTTTTGCGGGCGGGCGACATTGCCGGTGACCGTGACGATGCGACTGATGGAAGGTTCGCCAAAGGCAAAGTAGCGGTATATGGCCAGCACGGTGGCCACATTAAAGACCTGTACACCTAAATCGGTTGAGCGTTTGTCGCTGGGGATTTCTAGGTCTAACAAGAGCTGAATTAAGCGCCTGGCGTCACCACTGGGGTAAAGGGTAGGCACGGTTTGCACCAAAGCTTGGCCGGGCTGGCAGGCCGCCCTCATGGCTAGTCCGGCCAGCGGTTTATTGTCTTCTATGCCTATGATGCACTTTTGCGCACCCAGTAAATGTTTAACGATTTCTATGCCCGCCACGATTTCACTGGCACGCTCGCGCATCAGCAAGTCATCGCAAGTGATGTAGGGTTCACACTCAGCGGCATTGATGATGAGGGTGTGTATGGTTGACTGGCTGTTGCTGCGCAATTTAATGTGGCTAGGAAAAGTGGCGCCGCCTAAACCGACGATGCCAGAGCGACGTAAACTGTCGACCAAGGTTTTTTTATCGGTTTTTTGCCAAGTGACTGGCTGCAAGGCCGTCCAAGTGTCTAGCCCGTCGCTGCTGATGGTAATACAGGTGTCAGGCAGGCCAGACGGGTGTGGAATGATTTGTGCGTCTATGGCGGTCACGGTGCCGGAAGTCGGCGCGTGTATGGCGGCAGATACCGTGCCTTCTGCTTCAGCCAATAACTGCCCTTTTAACACCTGGTCACCGACCTTAACCAGCACTTTAGGCAGATAGCCTACGTGTTGCCGCAGTGGCAAGGTCAGGATTTTTGGCAGGGCCAGCTGGCCAATCGGCTGCGTGCTGGACTCAATTTTGTGCTCAGGCGGATGCACGCCACCGTTAAACGCGTGCACGCTTTTATTAAGGCCTAGGCCCTGCAGTATATGGCTGGCAAAGTTTACGACGGTATTCATACGGCCATTTTAGTTAAGGGTGTAATCGGGATGATGGGGTACTTCCATTTCCAGTTATCCGCTTGTTCGGCTATCGCTTGCATGCTGATGCAGTCGACCGGGCAAGGGGCTAGGCAGAGCTCGCAACCCGTGCATTCGGAACTGATAATGGTGTGCATGTGTTTGGCCGCGCCCAGTATGGCGTCGACCGGGCAGGCTTGTATGCAAAGTGTGCAGCCTATGCAGGTCAATTCGTCTATAAAAGCCACCGATTTTGGTTTGGGGGCGCCGTGTTCTGCATTGAGCGGCTTGTATTCGACGCCCATTAGATCGGCTAAAGCATGCGCGCCGGCATCGCCACCCGGTGGGCATTGGTTAATGTCGGCCTCGCCAGCAGCGATGGCCGTGGCATAGGGCTTGCAACCAGGGTAGCCACATTGTCCGCATTGCGTTTGCGGCAAAATGGCATCTATTCTGGCCACCAAAGGGTCGCCTTCTACTTTAAACCACAGGGCCGAGCAGCCCAATACCAGCCCTAGCAACAAGGCTAGGCCCAGCATAATGTACAGAGAAATTAACATAAGGCGAAGATTGTAGAGCTCAACTTAATATTTATCCAGACCAGCAAAGCCCATGAAGGCTAAGCTCATGAGTGAGGCTGTCACCAAGGCAATCGCTGATCCTTTAAGCGCTAAAGGGATGTCGGCCGCCTCTAAGCGCTCGCGCATGGAGGCGAATAAAATCAACACCATGGAAAAGCCGATGGCGCCACCCATGCCAAAAAACAGCGAGTCAAGAAAGCTGTGGCTGGACTGGGCGTTTAACAGAGGGATGCCTAACACGGCGCAATTGGTGGTAATAAGGGGTAAGAAAATACCCAGTGCTTGATAGAGCGGTGGAAAATTCTTTTCCATGGCCATTTCAGTGAATTGCACGACGCCAGCAATGACCACGATGAATGAGAGTGTGCGCAAGTATTCCAAGCCGTTGGGTTCGAGTAGGTAATGGGTGATGCCCCAGCTGGTCATCGAACCTATGCTAAGCACAAACGCGGTGGCGCCAGCCATGCCTATGGAGGCTTCTAATTTTTTAGAAACGCCCAGGAATGGGCATAGGCCTAGGATTTTAACCAGCACGATGTTATTAACCAGCACGGTGCCGATTAAGATCATGATGTAGTGGTGTAAATTGATCGTCATAGTCAGTTTCTGCGTTTGAGGCTAAATTATACTGTGTTTATGCTGGCCTGAATCGCTTGGCCCAGTAAAACAGAGTCAGAATGAGCGGGTGCACAATATAACCCAAAGTATAGTGCAGGCTAAAGCCTATTTAATTATACCTATATAACATTATCGAATACACCTAGCTTGGGCTGGGCATGCTCTTGCTTGTAACTTTGCATGGAGAAAGTGTATTTTCGTTAAGCTTTTCAGTTAAAATACAAAAATTACTAATACTTTAGGTTAGTCTATGTTGCAAGGAAGTGGAGTCGCTCAGGGGAGCTTGGTGGCCATCGTCACGCCGATGTTTGCAGACGGTCGCTTGGACATCCCTGCTTTAAACGCGTTAATCGAATTTCATATCAAGCAGGGTAGCGACGGTATCGTTATTGTCGGCACCACTGGCGAATCGCCTACGGTCGATTTTGATGAACATTGTTTATTGATAAAAACTGCAGTAGAGCAAGTGCATGGCCGCGTGTCGGTTATCGCCGGTACCGGCGCTAACTCGACAAAAGAAGCCATCGCACTCACCCAACAAGCTAAAGACTTAGGCGTAGATGCCTGTTTATTGGTGGCGCCTTATTACAACAAACCCACCCAAGAAGGCTTGTATCAGCATTTCAAAGCGATTGCTGATGCGGTGGCTATCCCACAAATTTTATACAATGTGCCAGGCCGTACCGGTTGCGACATCAGCAATGACACGGTTTTGCGTTTGGCAGCTCACGCTAACATCGTAGGCATCAAAGACGCCACCGGCGGCATAGAGCGTGGCACCGATTTGTTATTGCGCGCACCGCAAGATTTTGCCGTATTAAGCGGCGACGATGCCACGGCCATGAGTTTGATGTTACTAGGCGGCAAAGGGGTGATTTCGGTGACGGCGAATGTGGCGCCAAAATTGATGCACGACATGTGTGTGGCGGCGGTGGCAGGCGATGCCGTGACGGCGCGGCAAATCAATGCCAAATTATTTCCCTTGCACCAAAAACTTTTTGTGGAAGCTAACCCTATTCCAGTGAAATGGGTGTTGGCGCAAATGGGCTTAATTAAGACTGGTATACGCTTGCCCATGTTGCCTTTGTCCGACCAATACCATGAGGTGTTACGCAACGCTTGCAAGCCGGCACAATTGTTATAGCACTGACGCGATAAGCGAATTAAACGATTTATAAAGAGGTTAACGAAACAAATGAACATCAAACAAAGTGCTCTCTACCTGTTGATACTCGCCAGTTTGGCCGCGTGCGACTCTATCCCGTTTATCAATAACAGCTCGGATTACAAAGGTGCGGCGCGCTCGCGCCCATTGGAAGTGCCGCCGGATTTAACCGCTAGCCCAGTCAGCGATGCCTATTCCATTCCTGGTAGCACCAATTATTCTAGCTACAGCCAAGCACAAGAAGGGCAGGAAGTGGCGGTAGAGAAAGTGTTGGCCACGCCCGATGGCGTTAGGTTGGAAAGAGCCGGCGCGCAACGTTGGTTGGTGGTGCATGCCCCGGCTGAAAAAGTATGGCCGATTGTGCTGGAATTTTGGGCAGATCAAGGCTTTGCGGTACGTTCGGAAAATGCCCAATTGGGGGTCATGGAAACCGAGTGGTTGGATGCCGAAGCCATTACCAAAGACGAAAAAGCCGGTTTGGGCGACCGTTTCGACAAGATGCTGGATAAATTGTCCGGTTATGCCGACAAGAAAAAGTTTCGCACACGCTTAGACCGAGGCGAAGAGCCGAATACCACGGAAATATACATGACGCATCGCTCTGTTTCGGGTGCGCCAGATGACGGCAAAAATAGAATCAAAACGCAATTGGGTGAAATCGATACCGGTTATAAATTAGACAGCAAGACCGCGATTGCACCGGATGCCCGTGAAGCCGAATACGATGCCGAGTTGTTGCGTCGATTAATGGTGAAGTTAGGGGTTGAAGAGCAAAAATCTAAAACCATTATGGCGCAAGGCGTGACCATTAAGCGTGCGGACGTCAGAAAAGAGAGCGATGGTAGCGCCAGCTTAATTTTGAATGACAGCTTTGATCGCGCTTGGCGCCGAGTAGGCTTGGCATTGGATAGGGTGGGCTTTGTGATTGAAGATAAAGACCGTTCTAGCGGCTTGTTCTTTGTGCGCTATGCGGACGTGGACATAGACGATGCGCCTAAGAAAAAGAAAGGTTTGTTGGATACTTTAAAATTCTGGGGTAATGAGGATAAAAAAGAAAGCGCGGCCGCCAGCCCTAAAGACGACAAAAGCATGATAGAAAAATTGAAATTCTGGGGCACGGACGACAAGGCTAAAGTGAATCCAGAAAAACAATACCGCATTAAAGTGGCGGACGGCGATAAAGACAATAGCGTGGTGACCGTGGTCGATAAAGACGGCGCTCGTGTTGCCACCACCACGGCCAATCGCATCGTGGCCTTGATGTATGAGCAATTAAAATAAGCACAGCGTCACGCTAAATTGATGCGGTTTGCCTCATTAGGCAGTGGCAGTGCGGGCAATGCGATGGTGGTCAATGCTGGCCATACCACCTTGATGCTAGATTGTGGGTTTAGCATCAAAGAAATGCTCGCTAGGCTGGCACGTTTGCAGCTAGAGCCTAGCGCTTTGACCGGCATCGTCATCACCCATGAGCACGACGATCATGCCGGTGGGGCGTTTAAGTTTGCCGCTAAATACAATCTTCCCATTTGGCTTTCCTACGGCACCCTGAAAATGGTGGACCGCTATATGCCCACTCAGCACAATCTTGATCTGCGTGTGATCGACAGTCACAGCGCTTTTGCCATCCATGATATCGAGGTTCAACCTTACCCCGTGCCACACGATGCGCGCGAGCCCATACAATGCGTTTTTAGCGATGGCGATCGTCGCTTAGGGGTGCTCACTGACGTGGGGCGGACGACGCCACACATAGAGCAGACCTTAAGTGGCTGCCACGCTTTGGTTTTGGAATGCAACCACGATGCCAGTATGTTGCAAACAGGGCCTTACAGTCGTTCGCTGAAACAGCGTGTGGGAGGGGATTTAGGCCATTTAGAGAATTTAGCTACGGCCAATATATTGGCAAAATTAGACAATAGCCGATTACAGCATATCGTGGCCGCTCATTTGAGCGCAAAGAATAATACGCCACAACTGGCTAAACAAGCCTTGGCTGGGGCGTTAAATTGCCAGCCCAGTTGGGTGGGGATTGCCGATCAGTCCTTGGGCTTTGCTTGGCGCGAAATTGCTTAGCTGGAGGCAAGGGTGTTACTACGCTGTTGACCCAAAACTGGTGATTTAGACGAGGGCTGGAAGAAATTCCGGCCCTTTTCGTTTCCGGTTGTTGCTATGCTGGATCACTATGACCATTACTATCAAAAAAACGCCCTCGTACCTGAAAGGGTTAGCTGAGAATCGCGCTAGGATATCTGCGGACATTATTCGGTACCGGCAGCTTAAATGCACCATATCCGATGAATATGAGAAGACCAAAGAACTTTACGGCCAGTTGCTGACTAGATTGGAGTTACTGGACTTGAGATTGCAAAGTTTGGTAAAGGACCTTGATTCATGTGACAGGCTTATTCGCAGGTTTGATGAACGTCTGGACCCTGAAGGTATTGCGCCAATTAAAGCCTGGAAGGGAAAGTACGGAAAGCGTGGCAACCTTAATGCCGCTATTCTCCGTTTGCTGGAAGATCAATACCCGCTCCCAGTTTCAACTCTGGAATTGGCTTGGGACTTGCAACTCGAATTTAGTCTCAATTTCGATTTTGAAAATGAAAGAGAGGCTTGGATAGACAACTCCATTTCAAGAAAATTGCGGAAGTTCTGCGATTCCGGGCAAGTGGAGCGATTGCATAATCCCGTAGGCGGGCGAAAGGAGGTTGGTTGTTGGCGCATAGTTACCCACACTAAAACCATCGACAGCCTGCGAACGCTAGCTGACGGGGCTGGCGTCCAGATTCAGGAATGGACGCCCATGGACATTTTGCCTGATGGTCTTGCAGTTGATGCAGATATCAACCTACCTCGGTAGCCTGTTGAATAGATTTGCACCAGGCTTCCGTCCTTTCTTGGGCCCGCTGGACCTAGCCGGCATCGGCAATGGATGACTTAGCTCAAAATCGCGATGTGTGCCATGGGTAAACCCTCGCCAGAAAATCGAGTGGCCCACATTCATCGCCAGATGCATGGCCAAGTCCATCTGTTGCCCATTAGATATGCGGCGTGTGTCCGACCTAAACGCAGTTTCTACTGCGTAGTCCAGCAAATACTTTGGTTCGATATTGAGATACGTTCCTTTTTCCAAGCGATCGTATCGCCCGTTGAGTTCTTCTACCTGGTTGTTATTCTCCCCGTTGGGGCCAGACAGCATTTTGCTGTGTTCAACCGTTCGATGAGCCTTAAAATTTTTGCCGAGAGAGGTGTATGCGGGTGAAGAATCTGTATTCAGGTAACTCTCTGCCTTTGCGATAAAGCTTTTCGCTACGGCTTCGACAATAGGTGGCGTTTCCGCTATTCCCACAGCCACCCGAGTGTTACAAGCCCCTTTGCCTTTTAGTCCACTGCGTTTGCATACAGCAAGCAATAGCCTGCGATTCTTGGGGAGACGATTTCCGAACTCCGGGTTGACTGCTCCTCTTCCTTTCTTATTTGCAGTCGCATTTCCAGTCTGGGTCAATCTAGCAGCGGATTTAATATCGGTAACCGATGCGCCAGAGGCTATTCTTTGTGCCCCCTGGGGAACCCCACGTTTTTCGTTGGCTCGATAACCGGATTGGTGGGCGCCATCCATTTCCATGTCACCGCTCAGCAGTCCAACGTTAAAGCCTCGAACCAGCGCCTCTCGCATTTTTTGTGGCCAAACGTAGCAGGTGTTATAGGACATGTTGAAATGGCGCTTGAGCTCTAATGCAGGTTTGCCAGCGGCCCCGTTAATCCACATCAACACGGTGACTAGAATCAACTGAAGAGGCTTGCGGTGATTTGCATACACGGTGCCAGAGGTGACACTAAAGGTCTTGCCACAGCACTTGCATTTCCAGCGCTTCTCTAATGGCCGCCAGTAGTGATCACAAATGGTATTGCAGTGGGCGCAAGCAACCGTTTTTCTAGAGCCAAACCGTACCTTAATAATATACTCAATACAGTCATCTTCTGACCACTTCAAGACATCAGGCACAGCCCTATCCACCGCTCGCTTGGACATATGCCATTGCGCAGTACCAGAGCGATACCTAATCAGTTTAGGAGAACTCATAACGCCTTGTGCAGAAAAGAAACATAAAGAGATTCCAAGGCCAGACCCAGCGGGGCTTTGGCATGTTCAATCGGAGAAATGCCCATGCGCTGCAGCCATAATGGGAATCCGCTCTGTGCCGGTTCAACTAGGCGATGAATAGGCACATAATTTTCCCCATTCACTTCAATCGTAGATGGCACGCAAAGGCCCGGTCTTGGCGGCATTTCAGCCTTATTATTTAGGCGGTGAAGGCAAGCATGTAAAACCAATTCGGCAGGTCGCAGGTGGTCCACTTTGAAGTCGAACATGCCCGTTAAATAGACCGGCATAGTGTGTTCTTCGAACTTGGCTCGGTAAGTTCCCCGCTTGGTACCGTCCTGCTTAAGTGAGAGCGTCCCCAACGTTGATCGTTTGTTGCTATCGCCGCCTGGGAAATGTTCGATAAAGGCGCAAAGTTCGGTGGCAAATGCAGAGGATTTTCTTTTAAGCGTCAAGGTTGGAACTACTTCAGATGGCGAAATTGTGTTGAGTCCAAGGGCTATCGCACGGGCAACCAAGCCCCAGAGACTGGCAGACCATCTAGGGTACTTATTCAGCGCCAAGGGTGCGGTGGCACCCAGGCCAGACTGAAACAAAACAACTTTGTAATCAGCGACCGGCGCCAGCTTTTCGTAACCAATATCAAGCCAAGCCACCAGATTGAAACGTTGAGCTTTGGCCACAGGCCCTGCATGGATGCTGATCTTTAGCATTAGATGATTTTGATATCCCAGGTTTGGCTGTAATGCGTGCCTTCAACAACTTCCACGCCACGCAATCGAATCACCTTGGCATCCAACCACAGCAGGGATGCATCAGTAAGTTCAGGCATGACATCTGTTTCGAGACCATCGGAAGCACTCACCACGCGAGCACAGGTAGCCGCTCTTCCCAAATAATGGAGCCTGTTCTCGAATACACGAAGATCCCCTCGGCATGGGGATACGGCCTTCATTTCTGAATTTTTAAGGGGTTTGCCCTTAACGTTCATCGGGCGCACTTCAACGCGCATGGAAAGATCCCATCAAGTCAGTACCTAGCTTTTTAAATGGGATTATTTTACACGAAATTTTGCGGTTTGTGAATATATTATTCAATTAAATCAATGTGTTACGTGTTCTGTTGCTATAATTCGCATCCAAGCCAATGCCTAGTATTGGACATATCTTTAAAATTAAACTAAATACAGGCATCAAAGCTATGCGGTCCCTCACTAAAGTTGCGCAGAACAAGTTGTGCTATAGTCCCTTAACTTGTTATAAAACTTAAGAATAATATGAAAACTCCAAGTAAACTATTACAGCACAGCACAGCACAGCA
>SXVG01000089.1 GCA_005791685.1 Methylotenera sp.
CCGCAGCCAAAGCAGTGGTAAAACTGTTTGCTCGGGCTGACGGTAAAGCTAGGGGATTTCTCATTATGAAACGGGCAGCACGCAGAATAGTTGGCCCCGGCTTTTTTTAAAGCGACGTTTTTGTCTATGACATCGACAATATCAACGCGGTTTAAAAGTTCTTGGATAAAGCTTTCTGGAATCATAATTGAGAGTATAGATTAAATAAAAAAAGGAGCCTATCGCTCCTTAATTTTCATGACCTCTTTTGCCGGTTTAGCCCAAGCGGGTTTTTATTAATCCGGATATTTTACCCATATCCGCACGGCCGACTACCAATGGTTTGATGGCCGCCATGACCTTGCTCATGTCCTTGATACCGGCTGCGCCCGTATCGCTGACCACTTGTTCTAATAGGGCGGCTACTTCCGCGTCACTGAGTTGCTGTGGTAAATAGGTTTGCAAGACCGACACTTCAAATTTTTCTACATCGGCTAGGTCGTGTCGGTTGGCAGCTTCGTAAGCGCTGATGGAATCGCGGCGCTGTTTGAGCATTTTTTCTATGGCGGCAATGACATCGTTGTCATTTAATTCGATACGTTCGTCTACTTCACGTTGCTTGATGGTGGCTTGCAGTAAACGTATGGCACCTAAACGCGCGCTGTCTTTAGCGCGCATTGCGGTTTTCATGTCTTCAGATATTTTTGCTTTTAATGACAAGGGGCAAAAACGTGCTTAGAACAATTTAGCAGGCAGCGTTTGTTTCATTAAACGACGGTATTGGCGTTTAACAGCAGCAGCGGCTTTACGTTTACGTTCCCAAGTTGGTTTTTCGTAAAATTCGCGAGCGCGAAGATCGTTTAACAAACCAGTTTTTTCAATTAAGCGTTTAAAACGGCGCAGGGCAACGTCAAACGGTTCATTCTCTTTTACGCGTACACTAGACATTCGTTCTCTCTTATGGGCAACAGTGTTAATAATTTATTCAAGGTTCTAAAAGTTGGCCTTATGGTTAAATCACATGAGGCTTGAATAGAAGCTTAGAAAAGTCGGCTATTTTAATCGCATAATCGTTTTTATTCAAATACTTTTATGCATTTGCCATTAGTTTTGTCCATTTATACTTGAAATGCGTAATAATTCACCCTTTCTGATAAGGGTAGCCGCGTAAAGCCATGTTAATTCTAGGTGTTGAATCCTCCTGTGACGAAACAGGGCTGGCCTTATACGACAGTGAGCAAGGCCTGTTAGCCCATGCTTTGCATAGCCAAGTGGCCATGCATGCCGAGTACGGTGGCGTGGTACCTGAACTGGCTTCGCGCGACCACATACGCCGGGTGTTGCCTTTGACCGAGCGTGTTTTGCTTGAAGCAGGCAAAACCTTGCACGACATCGATGCCATCGCCTATACCCAAGGCCCAGGCTTATCCGGCGCTTTGTTAGTGGGCACTAGCTTCGCCGCCTCTTTGGCATTTAGCTTGAATATTCCCACCATCAATGTGCACCACTTGGAGGGGCATTTGTTAGCGCCTTTGCTGGAAGATAATCCACCGACGTTTCCCTTTGTGGCCTTATTGGTGTCGGGCGGACACAGTCAGTTGATGCGGGTGGATGGCGTGGGTCGTTACCAATTGTTAGGCGATACCTTGGATGATGCGGCCGGCGAGGCGTTTGACAAAACCGCTAAATTGCTCGGTTTGGGCTACCCAGGCGGCCCTGCTTTAGCCAAGCTGGCTGAGCAATCGCCATGCCATAGCCCGCGCCAGGCGGCGGCCCAGCGACCGTTTAAACTGCCACGCCCGCTTTTACATAGCGGGGATTTAAATTTTAGTTTCAGTGGTTTGAAGACCGCCGTATTAAGCCTGGTTAATAAACATCAGCCTTTGGATGAGGCCACAAAAGCAGACGTGGCTTGGGAGTTTCAAGAAGCCATCACCGAGGTGCTGACGGCCAAATGCATGACGGCCTTACGCGATACTGGCTTGGATAGTTTGGTGGTGTCAGGCGGGGTGGGGGCGAATTTAAAATTGCGTGAAAAATTAAATGCCGCCGTGAAAGCTAAGCATTGCAAAGTCAGCTACCCGCGTTTGGAGTTTTGTACCGACAATGGCGCCATGATCGCTTTTGCCGGGGCCATGCGCTTGCAAGCCAAGTCAGGCCAGCCTGACTATGGCTTTAGTGTAAGGCCTAGGTGGGATTTGGCCGAATTGCAAACGCCTTAATTACTTTTTGCCGAAACCGGATTCGGTGCCGGCCAACAGCTTTTGGATATTGCTTCTATGGCGCCACACCAACAGCACCGACATGATGAGCACGGTGATCAGATAATCTGCGTAAGCCGACAATAAAAACCAAGCGTAAACCGGCGCCAAGACGGCCGCAACAATGGCGGCTAAGGATGAGTAGCGTGATACGGCAAACACCACTATCCAGGTGATTAAGGCCGCCAAGGCCAACAAGGGCGATAAAGCAAACATCACGCCTAAAGCGGTGGCCACGCCTTTGCCGCCTTGAAACTTATAAAATATTGGGTATAAGTGGCCAATAAACACCGCCAAGCTCACGTAAGCCACCACCCACATCAGCATGTCCGCTTGCAAGGCCAACCACACCGGCAACCAACCTTTAAGCACATCACCGAGCAAGGTGAGCGCCGCCGCTGATTTTTTACCGCTGCGTAACACATTGGTGGCGCCGGGGTTGCCCGAGCCTACCGTGCGTGGATCGGGTAAGCCAAACAAGCGGCTGACGACGATGCCAAAGGCGATGGAGCCCAGCAGATAGGCAGCCAGAATCCAAACGGTGGGGATCAATGTCACGGGGATAAAACCTAATTCATTCATTTTGCTCAACCTTGTTGTGATGCACTAAAATAGCATTAGTCACATTCTAATACCACGGCAAACGAGTCGGTATATTTTTTTAGGCAGGCTACCCATGGACAGTATTTTTTTAGAGCAAGTTAAACTGAAAGTTAAACTGGGCGTGCCGGCCTGGGAGCGATTGTTGCCGCAAACCATAGTGCTGGATATCAGCATGGATTTTGATTTAGCGGCCGCTGGTAAAAGTGATGCCATTGCCGACACCATAGATTACGGCGCGGTGCTTGGGCGCCTTAATGACAGTTTACAGAACAGCCAATTTCAATTGGTCGAGGCTTTGGCTGAACACGTGTGCCAATTAATCTTAAAAGAATTTGCCGCCACACGCGTTAAAGTCAAAGTGGGCAAGCCGGGCATCTTGCCTGGGGTGAAAGCCGTGGGTGTGGTGATAGAGCGTAGCTGATTAGCCCCTAGGGTGGTGTGCGCTGTGCAGTTGTTTTAAGCGCTCGCGTGCCACGTGCGTGTAAATTTGCGTGGTGGAAATGTCGGCATGCCCCAACAGCATCTGCACCACCCTTAAATCTGCGCCATGGTTTAACAAATGCGTGGCAAAAGCATGGCGTAATACGTGCGGCGACATGGGTTTTTGAATGCCGGCCAACAAGGCATAGCGTTTGATGGCATACCAAAAAGCTTGGCGGGTCATGGCCTCGCCGCGGTTGGTGACAAACAAGGCGTCGCATAAGCGCTTGTGCAATATGCTGGGCCTGGCTTCGGACAAATAACGCGCTATCCAATCCACCGCTTCCTCACCCATGGGCACCAAGCGCGTTTTGCTGCCTTTACCGGTGATTCTGACCACGCCGTCGCTGATGCTGATTTCGGTGACTTTAACGCCGACCAATTCCGACACCCGTAAGCCGCAGGCATAGAGCAATTCCAACATGGCCCTGTCGCGCAGACCCAGTGCCTCGTTTAAGTTGGGCGCATTCAGTAAGGCCACCACTTCGTCTTCGTTTAAGCTCTTGGGCAGACTGCGGGGTAGCTTGGGCGATTGTATTTGTAGGCTGGGGTCTAAGCTGATTTTATTTTCTCGTAGCAAATAGCGGTAAAAACGCCGCAGGCTGGCAATCAATCGGCTGATGCTGCGTGGTTTGCTTAAGGGAAACTTCACCGCCAGATAATGCTGTATGTCGGCTTGCTCGGCATTTAATAGGCTTTTATTTTGCTGCTTTAAGTAAGCGGCATAGGCACTTAAGTCCAAACGGTAGCTACTCAAGGTGTTTTTCGCTAAGCCGTCTTCCAGCCACAAATGGTCTATGAAGTTGTCCAACTCTGAGCTGTCAGCCGATGTTAGTGTTTGCTCACTATCAACATTAGTCTTATCTGTAGTCATGTACGCCTTCGTGAGCCAATAACCAGCGTTTAATGGCCAAGCCATTTTCTTGGCCCTGCATAAAGCCACCTAAGCCGTTTTTGCCGACCACCCGGTGGCAAGGAATTAGCAAAGGCAGGCGATTGGCACCGCAGGCATTGGCTACCGCACGAGGGCCGGAATGCAATTGCGCAGCCAATTCGCTGTAACTGCGGGTTTGCCCCAAGGGGATGGCGGCGATGGCACGCCAGACTTTTTCTTGAAAAGGGCTACCGCTTAAGGTGGCGGGCAGGCTAAATTGATCATGGGCTTGTTGCAGATAAGCTAAGATTTCTTGCACGCTTTGCCCGATGTCGGGGTCGCTGCTGCTTTGCTTGTTGGCCACGGCCGTGGTTAATAAATCTATCTTTAGCCTGCCTGCCTGCTTACGCATGGCGATGGCGCCAAAGTCCGTGTTGATGGTTGCGGCAGCGGGCTGTGTCATCGCATTATGGTAAACGAATGGGCTGAATATGCAAACGTAAAAAAACCCCAAAAGACTTTCGACCTTTGGGGTTGGGCTAGCAGCGCTAAATTTACGCGGCGTCTGCTGGGGCCATCACTTCTTTTTCGCGTGAGAATAATTTTTCTTTAATACGTGCTGATTTACCTGAACGCTCACGTAGGTAGTAAAGTTTCGCACGACGTACGTCACCGCGGCGTTTAACTTCTATGCTAGCAATCAATGGTGAGTAAGTTTGGAATGTACGCTCTACACCTTCACCAGATGAAATTTTACGTACGATAAAAGAGGAATTTAAACCGCGGTTGCGTTTAGCAATCACTACACCTTCGTAAGACTGCACACGTTTACGTGTACCTTCAACCACGTTTACACCGATCACCACGGTGTCGCCTGGAGCGAAATCAGGAATGGTTTTGCCTAAGCGGGCCATTTCTTCCTGTTCTAACATTTTAATAATATCTGCCATTTTACTTATCCCTTGCGGGTTCCTTTTAATTATGAAGAAACGTGTTCCTGCTGGTTAGTCTTGCTCCAGCAGCCGTGCTTCTTCTTTCGTCAACGGCCTTGCGGCCAATAAATCGGGACGTTGATCCCGAGTTCTTTGCAATGACATTTTCAAACGCCACTGTTTAATCTTGGCATGGTTGCCTGAGAGTAACACCTCAGGAACTTGCATGCCTTTGTATGCTTCCGGCCTGGTGTAGTGCGGGCAATCCAATAAGCCATCGACAAAGGAATCTTCTATTGCCGAATCCCCGTCACCCAAACTGCCAGGCAATTGCCTCACTATGCTATCGATCAAGGCCATGGCGGGCAGTTCACCGCCACTTAATACGTAATCGCCTATCGATAACTCTTCATCCACGTGCGCGTCTATCAAACGCTGGTCCACGCCTTCATAACGGCTGGCCAATAATATTAAGCCGGCTTTCTGGCTTAAGGCCATGACTTTTTCATGGGTCAATGGCTGGCCGGCCGGTGAAAGATGGACCACCCAACTTTCTATGTTAGCCGCCGCTTGTTCGGCTTTGGCCGCGCTTAGCGCTTTTTCCAAAGGCTCGATCAGCATCACCATGCCAGGACCGCCGCCGTAAGGCCTATCGTCTACTGTTTTATGGTTATCCGTGGTGTAGTCACGCGGATTCCAAAACTGCAACTGATAAATGCCTTGCTGTAAGGCCCGACTGCTGATGCCAAATTTTGTGATGGCATCAAACATGTCAGGAAACAGCGTCACCACATCAAACTTAAATGCCATGATTAGAAATCTGCATCCCAATCAACCAACATGGTTTTATTGGTCAAATCCACTTCCAACACCACGTCGGCAATGAACGGTAACAATCGTTCTTGTGGCTTACTTTTAGCTTGGCCGCTGTCCTCTGCCGTTGCCTCCGCTTGCACAACAATCACGTCGTTGGCACCGGTTTCAAACACGTCCACAATCAAACCAAAATCCACGGCTTGCTTATTTTTAACCCGCAAACCAATCAAATCAGACCAGTAATAGGCGTTGTCTTCGGCTTCTGGCAATTGCGACCTTGGCACGGCTATTTGCTTGCCCTTGCAAGCCATGGCCGCGTCTCTGTCGTCTATGCCTTTTAATTTTACTACCAGCACATCGTTGTGCACTTTGGCCGTTTCAACCAACAATTCACGCCAATCATCACCTTTGCCTAGCCACCAAGTGTCGTAATCAAACAAGCCATCAAAGGCTTCCGTGTCCGGCACTACTTTTAGCCAACCAAAAACGCCATAAGGCGCAACAATGCGCCCCATGACTACCATATTAGTATGGGCCAAGATGTTTAAGCTGAAGCTCGTGCGATGCCATCATCGCTCAAGCTTGAGAAATTAAGCTTCTTCAGCAGGCGCTTCAACCACTTCAGCCTCGGCTTCAGCAGGTGCTGCTTCAACTGACGCCGCCGCTTCGGCTTCGGCCGCTTTAGCTGCCGCAGCAGCTTCAGCCGCTTGCGCATCTAATTCAGCTTTAGCTGCATCGGCTGCCGCTTTTACTTTGGCCGCTTCGGCCGCAGCAATTTTAGCTTTAGCAGCGTCGGCTTTAGCCGCGTCTTTAGCTTTAGCCGCGATTGCGTGCTCAGGACCTTTAGCATGAAACTTAACCAAACGCGCCACTGTTTCTGACAGTTGTGCGCCTTGGCTTTGCCAATGCGTTACACGCTCTTGATCTACGCGTAGCGATTCAGCACCGGCTTTGGCCGATGGATTGTAAAATCCAACACGCTCAATAAAGCGGCCATCACGACGATTGCGTGAATCAGCAACGACTAAGTTGTAGAAAGGAGTTTTTTTCGCGCCACCACGAGCTAAACGAATAATAACCATAATCTTTGTTCTCTTTGTTGAAAAAATTTATCGCAGAAAGGCGCGGATTTTACGCTATGAATTGGGGGTTTGACAAGCGCTTTATGTATTTAGTCATGCGATTGCGCTCAAATGCGGCTAAACAGCCCTGTCCGCCTTGTTTTTGTAGCGGGTTGGGTCGCTTAAACCGGCCGCCCTAAAGCCTTCGCGGCGCAAGCGGCAAGAGTCGCATACGCCACAAGCTTCGCCTTGATTATCGGCTTGATAACACGACACCGTCATGGCGTAATCCACGCCCAATTGGCTACCCAATTGGATGATTTGCGCTTTGCTCATGTCTATCAGCGGCGCATGTATGGTAATGGTTTGCCCTTCCACGGCGCTTTTGGTGGCCAGATTGGCCATGGCTTGAAAGGCTTTAACGTATTCCCCGCGGCAATCTGGGTAGCCTGAATAATCCAGCGCATTCACCCCTATGAAAATATCTTGCGCTTGCAAGACCTCGGCCCAGGCCAAAGCCAAAGACAGCATGATGGTGTTGCGCGCTGGCACGTAGGTGATGGGGATGCCGGCCGTTTCATGTTCAGGCACGGCGATGGCCGCATCGGTCAGGGCCGAACCGCCGAATAAAGACAAATCCAGCTGGGCGGTTTTGTGGGCGGCGGCACCTAGGCTACGTGCGACGTTATTAGCGGCCTGCAATTCGGCGATGTGGCGTTGGTGGTAATCCAAGCTTAGGCAATAGCAAGCAAAGCCTTGCGCTTTGGCGATGGCCAAGCAGGTGGCGGAATCTAAGCCGCCGGATAATAAGACCACGGCATTTTTTTTGCGCTTATTTTGCATGGCGTGTTGTTGCCTGCTTGGATTTTGTCATCTTAGACACCTGGTTTTTCGCCCCACAGTATTTTATGCAATTGCACTTGCATGCGCACCGGTAATTTATCGGCCAGCACCCAGGCGGCCAGATCGCTAGGCTGCACTTGGCTAAACACCGGTGAGAAAATCACTGGGCAGATTTCGTTTAGCTTATGCTCGGCCAGTTGCTGTTTAGACCAATCGTAATCGGCACGATCACACAGTACAAATTTCACCTCGTCGGTTTTTTTCAGCAGGGGCAAATTGCTCCAAAGGTTTTTTGCCAATTCGCCCGAGCCCGGCGTTTTGATGTCCAATATCACCGACACCCTAGGATCGACCGCGCTGATGTCCATGGCGCCACCGGTTTCCAGCGATACGCTGTAGCCGGCATCGCACAGTGCGGTGAGTAAAACGTGGCAGTCTTTTTGCGCCAGCGGCTCGCCGCCGGTGACCGTTACATACGGCGCGCCCAGCTCGGCGACCTTGCTTAATATTTCGTCTATGCCCATGTTGCTGCCGCCACTAAACGCATAAGCGGTGTCGCAATAAACACAGCGCATGGGGCAACCGGTCAGGCGGACAAAGGTCGTGGGCAGGCCTATGCGCGACGACTCGCCTTGTATGGAATGAAATATCTCGTGAATTTTTAGTTTCATGATGGGCAATCAGTGCATGGGTTTGGCTGCAGCATGCCAGGGCGCTACTTTAATCAATATCAGCATGCCGGGTATGGCCAGCAAAAAGCATAAAATAAAAAATTGAAACCAGCCTAAATTTTCCACCATATAACCGGTGGCGGCATTGGCAAAGGTGCGTGGCACGGCGGCAAGACTGGTAAATAAAGCAAACTGCGTGGCCGTGTACAGCGGGTGGGTGGTTTGCGCGATGTAGGCGACAAAAGCCGCCGTGCCTAAGCCCACGCCAAACGCTTCCACCCCTATCACCACACCCAACCACAACAAACTGTGACCTGCTGTGGCCAGCCAAGCAAAACCTAAAATAGCCAGCATTTGCACGGCGCCAAATAGCCATAGGGCGCGGTTGATGCCTAATTTTAACATCCATACGCCGCCCAATAAGCCGCCTATGACGCTGGGCCATAAGCCGGCATTTTTGGCCACCAGGCCTATCTCGGTTTTACTAAAACCCATGTCTAAATAAAACGGCGTGGCCAAAGCGGTGGCCATGCTGTCGCCCAGTTTGTATAGGAAAATAAACGCTAAAATAAGCAGTGCCGATTTTAGTCCATTGCGCCCGATAAATTCTTTAAAAGGCTCGACCACGGCGGCGCGCAAAGTCTTGGGCGAGGCGGATTTTAACAGTGGCTCCTTAACAAACACCGTCATTAAAATGCCTGGCAGCATAAACAGCGCGGTGATCATAAACACGCTGCTCCAAGCCATGTGGTCAGCCAAAATCAGCGATAAAGAGCCGGGCACGAGGCCAGCAATTTTGTAGGCATTGACGTGCACGGCATTGCCCAAGCCCAATTCGTTGTCTATCAACAATTCGCGGCGGTAAGCGTCCAGCACCACGTCTTGGCTGGCGCTAAAAAACGCCACGGCGGTGGCCAAATAGGCGATGCTCCATATGTCTAAATTCGGGTTAAACAGGGCAATAAGCGGAATGGACAGCAGCAGCAATACTTGCGTGATCAACAACCAGCCGCGCCGGCGTCCCATGGAAAAACCCGCCAGTTTAGGGATGTAACGGTCAAACAGCGGCGCCCACAAAAATTTCCAAGTGAACGGCAGGTTGATTAAAGCGAACAAGCCTATCGCCTTGAGATTCACGCCCTCGCTACGCAGCCAGGCCGGCAAAAGGCTGATTAAGATATACAGTGGCAAGCCGGAGCTAAAGCCGGTAAAGATGCAAATCAGCATTTTTTTGCTGATTAGCGACGACCAAATCGAGTGGGTTTGAGGTGAGGCCAAAGACACTTAAGCAGCTTTTAAGCGGTACATGGCCAAATTGCCCAATAAATTGGGCATAAAGTGCACGGTTTGGCTGTTGGTCATGACGCAACGTTCCAATATGCTAATTTTGTGATTTTTACAAAATTCTTCAAAATCGTTGATCGTGCAAAGGTGCACATTGGGCGTGTCATACCATTGGTAAGGTAAGGTTTTTGACACCGGCATGCAGCCTTTGCTGATTTGCAAGCGGTTACGCCAATAGCCAAAATTGGGAAAGGTAACAATGATTTCTCGGCCCACGCGCAGCATTTCTTGCACAATTTCTTCGGTATTGTGCATGGCTTGTAAGGTCTGCGACAGAATAACCGTGTCAAACGATTGGTCTTCAAAGCCCGACAAACCGTCTTCTAAGTCCATTTGTATGACGTTGCTACCGTTTTCCATGCAGGCCAACCAATTGCCATCGTCTTTTTCCACACCGTAGCCTTGCACCTCTAAGCTTAGGCGTAAAAATTGCAGCAACTCGCCATCGCCACAACCTAAATCCAGCACCTTGGAGCCAAAACCTACCCAACTCGAGATGATGGCAAAATCTTGGCGAAATTGCGCGACTGAATTTGTAGTATTTACATTATTTTCTGCGATTTCACTCATGCTTATACCTGCACATTATTCAAGTAGCTGCGCAATATCTGGTGATAATGCGCGTCCGGCATCA